>JANNGQ010001271.1:0-11617 GCA_031403975.1 Planctomycetota bacterium | reverse complement strand
CAATTCCGATCAGTCCGATCAGCCCGAAAACGAGAGAAGTGATCGAAGTTTTGAGCAGGATGTGCGGAGTCCGGGTGATCAGCTGCTTGTAGTCGTCCGTCAGAACCACGGATGCAGCCGGTCGAACCAGCGTAAATATTGCCACCACGGCGATGACCGTTCCGAATGGAAATGCAATCAGCCACAAAGTGCTGATCAGGATCGCCCACGGTCGAGCCCATGCTCGCAGCCGGAACAGTCCGACTGAGACGATCAGATGTCCCGCGGCCAGCACTCCGCAACTGCCTGCCAGAAAAGTGCCGGCGAAGTTTGTCGAAACAGGGAACACAACTGCAAACACAATTGATCCAAGAGCAGCCAGAAGACCACCGAGAATCATCAGCCCGGCGATCGAATTAATATTCTGCTCGCATACCATGTGATGAAGCCGGACGGTGTCATCGGCACTCATCGACGGCTCGACAGATCCCATCCCCGTTTCCGGCGCTGCGAACGGGTTGTAGTCTTCGATGCTCATAGGACCTGCTGTTGTCTCCCGGCGCGCCGGGACTTCTCCGCTGGTTTCCGAGGCAACGTGCAGTCGCAGGTGCAGGAAAGTCAGCGCGAACATCGTAACACCACGCGCTCCTCCAGCACCAATCCGCCACCGGGTTCACCCCGGATGGCGTGAACTTTGCGCATTGACTGTCAGCGGCACGGCGCTAGCCGCCGGTTTTTCGCGGCTTTGTCACGAACACACACCGGTGGCTAGCGCCATTCCGCTGACTAAGTCAATTCAGGACAAAAGCACGACGCGCCTGCGAGTGCAATTCGGCATTGCCATTCGTATGCACGTCGTACCATATGCCGCGTCGCATGACGATCGGGCGAATCCGCCGAAGCTGCCGACATGAATCGAACTGAGCCGATTTCGCTGTAGGGACAGCAATTCGTACTCCAAGCGCCGGAATTCTTTGACAGGCGTCATCCGGAGTGCCGATTTCACCGGAAACCAGGTCGTGGAATGTCCCTGTTCTGAGTGCCGCTCGGGAAATGCCGGGCCATCCGGGCTCTGCAGAACGCTGTCGGCGAACGCTTCCATCGACATCGTCCCGGCGGATTATTCTCGGACAGTTCAATAATCTTGTTTTGCGGCAAGTTCTGCGATTGCGTCTGACCCGACCTGAACCCCATGATCCCGATGTCTCCAACAGCTCCGCATTGCGGACGCTGACGTTCTGAAAGGTTTTCAAATGGCCCTTGTGTCCAGCATCCGAAATCGTCGCAAGCCAGGTACTGGCATATTGTCCGGTCAAGCCGAAGCCTGTGAGACTCGGGCATTGCTCAGTGCTGCACCCGTCGCTGTCGTTGATGGAGAGCAGTCCTGCGCGGAGAAAGTCTCGATTGAATCTCCGGACGGCAATGCCTCGATCGCTGATGAAGGGTATTCGACGCCAGGCGACCCGACGTTCGACGGCAGCACGGAATTGCCCTTCTATCCGGACGAAGGCTGGGATCCGACATGGCTCTATCCGACGTTGATGCCGACGTCCGAAGAGAGTCCAGTGCCGTCCGAAGGACCAGGGACGCTCGAACCATCAGCATCTGTGGCACCGGAAGGCTGGACGGACGAACAATGGCAGGCCTGGAACAGCGGACCGATGACCCCAGAACAGATGGAGCAACTCGGAATCGTTTTTGAACCGTTCGACGAATGGAACGGTGAGGCCACCGCAGAAACACCGTATCCGGAAGGCTGGGATCCGTCCTGGGTGTTCCCCGGTCCAGTCACCGGCGTCGACGGTGAATTACTGGATGTGGTGATCTGTACCTCCGAATATCCGGAAGACCCGTCGATCGAGTGGGCGTACGGTCCCGGCGGTGAAGATCCGAATGACGGCCCGTTCAGCGAAGATGGCCCAGTCGACGGTGAGGTCGTTGATGTGCCTCTTGAAGACTCCATTCCAGACGGCGAACCGGTGAAAGATTACCTGGACTGGACTTGGGTTCTGCGAGGTCCTGCAAGCGGGACCGAAGGCGACGTCATTATCGATGATTCCTTCGTGTTCTATCCTTTCGACCCGCTGCCTGGGGACGCGTCAGTCAGCATCGACAATGAGTTCAAGGACGGCACTGACATCTTTGTCGACGGAGGAGACATTTCATCTGGCGGTGATGAACCGGAGATCTATTTCGCAATGTCATTCGGTACGGTCGGTGGTTCTGATTTGCAGCGATCACAGGATGCCGTCGAATTGGAGCCGGTACCGATGTTCAGCTTCGTGGCCGATCGGACAACGGCCCTGTTTGACGGCCAGGACACTGCCGTCAGTGTCGGAGCTCAGATTACACAAACGGAAGAGCCAGCCCCCACAGTTTCTGAACCCGTGAAGCAGCCGGTCTCAGCGGTTCTTCGCAGCAAGTCCCGCGGTCTGTCCGTAGCCAGCGTGACGACCGCATCGGAAGAATTGAACGATCTCACTCCGCTCCTGGACAACTCCGACGAACCGGTTGCACCAGACGTAAAGCCGGCTGATCCGGACGAGCTTCCTTCCGACGAAACGGTTTCGGTCATCGAAAACCACGATGCATCCAGCACAGAAGGTTTCGTCGCGGCTGATCGCAGCACCCCCGTGTCGGGACTTTTTCAAGTCCGTAATGCAGCACGCTCCGGTTCCCTGGCGATTGACCAGTTCATGACTCAGTATGCTCAGAACAGCTTCATGAGCTGACAACCTCCTGAGAGGCCCGACATCGACAGCAGCGAAGAAGCCCGGCATTTTGAAAATGCCGGGCTTGTTTTTTTTATTTCGTGTTCGTTCTCGTAATACAAGCGGCCGAAAACCACCGAAACAGGCGCGGCAGAGTTTGTGTCAATTTCCTTTGCCCGGCGTATATCATGCGGTTCGCCCCACAAACACAGGATGGCAACTCCGTAGGCTTCTGTTTCACCAGTCACTGCTGAACCAAACCTTCAATGGCATCATTTTTCGAGACCACTCGCCGTGTGGAGTTCTGTGAAACCGACATGGCCGGCATTGTTCATTTTGCAAACTTCTATCGCTGGATGGAACAGGTCGAGCATGACTTCTTTCGGTCGCTGGGACTGTCGATTGTCGGGCATCATTCCGACGGCGGCACCATCGGCTGGCCGCGAGTCACCGCGCAGTGCCGCTTCGAATCGCCGGCTCGTTATGAAGATGTCCTGACGGTGCGGCTGACGGTGCAGCGGATCGGAGTAAAGTCCATCACGTACGACGTCTCCATCAAAATCGGCGACCGGTCGGTTGCACGTGGTTCCATGAAGACTGTCTGCTGCATCATCCGTCCCGGTCTTCCGATGCAGTCGCTGGAAATCCCGGAAGAGTATCGATCAAAGATCCAGGAACATCGGGAGGACCAATGACCAATGACTCGCCTGTTTGAGATTCTCTTATGCCACTCGTTCTCCACATGCACGGTGTGACTCGGACATTCGACTCACCGGGCGGACCGATTGCGATCCTGAAAGATGTCAGCCTGAAGGTCCTGTCCGGCAGTGCCGTGGCGATCCGGGGGCCTTCCGGATGCGGCAAGAGTACGCTGCTGTATCTGGCGGGGACTCTGGACAAACCGACCTCGGGGCTGATTGAGTTGCTGGGTGAGAATCCCTGGCGACTCGGTTCCGGGAGACTTGCCGCGTTTCGCAATCAGCACATCGGATTCATCTTTCAGGATCATCAGCTCCTGCCGCAGTGCAGTGTGCTCGAGAACGTCCTGCTGCCGACGCTGGCCGGATTCGGTTCTGAAGGCAACGTGCGGATTCGTGCCGAGCAATTGATCGACCGCGTCGGTCTGTCAAATCGCCTTCATCAGAGACCCGGACGCCTGTCCGGCGGTGAACGCCAGCGCGTCGCGGTGTGCCGAGCGCTGGTGCATCAGCCTTCGTTGTTGCTGGCCGATGAGCCCACCGGGAATCTCGACCCCGAAACAGCTCAACAGATCGGCACACTGCTGCTGGAAGTTGCGGCGGAGAACGATACTGCCCTGTTGTGTGTCACACACAGCGACGAACTGGCTGCACGGTTTCCGCATTCGGTGACACTGGTCGCGGGAACGCTGCGCTTCAACGACGTCGCATTGGCGAAGCAGCAGGGGTAACGTCGGAATACCCAATGACCAGGTCTCAATGACCAATGGAAACACAGTGCCGCGCAACTGAAGCACATTGGTCATTGGTGCCTGAACATTGAGCATTCGCCTCGGCGGGTTGACACCCTCCGCACGCCAGAGTGTGGCGCTGCAATGGACCTTCGGCTATTTGCCGGGGCTGGTGTTTCGCCGGTCCGCGGATGACTGTTGTGCGTGCCCGCGTGCAACTTCACGACTGGCGAGGTCTTCACTGAGCAGCAGGTTGAGCAACGTGTCGCCGTAGCGGTCCCACAGTTCTTCTTTCTTCACCGTGGAAGGGATCGCGATCGTGATGATGTCCGAGCTGCCTTTCTCGGCGAGGTATCGCTCCAGCGTGCCGGCGGCCGCTTTCCCGGGAACGTTCAGATTCGCAAACCTGAAGCTGAGCCATTCGGCGGCTTCCTTCGCTGCCACCAGACAGCTTGAGCTCGCGGCGATCAAACCGTCATCGCCGTCAATTGTGCGGACGTGAAGGACTCTCTGAGGCTGCAGATTCTGAAGCCTGCCAAGCAGAAACGACACCTCCGCAGGGCGTACTGATTCTGCCGTTTCACTCGTTTTCGGAAAGCCGTGATTGACGTATTGACCGTTCTGATTCAGCAACTTGCGATTCGCTTCGCCATCCGGATTCAGTGTGCGAATCACGGTTGATTCAAATCCGCCAAGAATGACACTGTCGTCATGCAGATGTCGAACCAGCTGATCAACCAGCTCCAGTGCCAGTGGATCGTGTCCGCCGACGCTCCCCACGACCAGAGTCCTGTAGCCGTCGTCCCCCAGCGTCGCCATGAGAAACGGACGATCACCGGAGCTCTTCCCGATCGGGTCCCAGGCGAAAGGCGTCGGAGCAGCGATGAGCACACCCGCTGGATTTGCCGTGGGTACCTGCGGGACTTCCGCCGGAACATCGAATGCAGGGACAGCAGGCATCGCTGCCAGACGCGCCTGTTCCGCAGTTGTGTAAGTCTCCGAGGCCCGAGACTCCGACGAAGCGATGACAGGTGATGCAGACTGCATCACTGGCACGGCGGAGCAGCCCGCGTTGAAACCCGTGCAGGCGAGAGCAATCAGTGTCAATCGACGTGCCAGTGGCTGGCAGAGTTCGATGTGTGGAGGGGACCACTTCATCAGAACCTCCGGGAGTTGTCTCAGAAAAATCAACTTTCCATCCCGAGCTGATAGCACAACTGCTCAAACCGCTGCTGGAAGTCGTCGCTGGAGGAATGAACGTGCTCGGCTTCGGTGATGAAGCGCAGGCTGTCGATGCACTGAATGCTGCTGTCCCGCAGTGCAGATTCGTAGTCGGCGTTTTCATGGCCGTAGACAAACATCAGCTTGTGTTCGTCCAGCTGGACTTCCATCGGCTTGCGAGGGTTCAGAATCGCTATACCGCAGCAGCCGTCGTCCAGCAGCAGGTCCTCATAGTCGTAGAGGATTGATTGCAGCACCGGCATGTCGATCTGCTCACGGTACAGGTCCGTGTGCTGGCCATTACGCTTGTCGTGACTGGTCTCAAGGACGACGTCAACAGTTTCGCCGAGCGGATCAAGCAGCGACAGAAATGCGTCAAAAAGTTTCTCACGGGATACGGACGCCATCAGCACCGGAATGCGGGCTCCTGAATCCTGATCAACGTACCACTCGTGCCGAAAACCGGTACGCGGCACGATCTCCAGATTGTAGGAAGGCCGTACGGCATCAGTCAGTGTGAAATCGCCGTACCTGGCAATTCCCAGGTGCGCTTCCAGCTGATCTTCTGACAGATTGCGGAAGCTGCTGACACCCTTCGGCGATTCGCCATCGCGGTAGTTTGTCTTCAGGAAGTTCTTGAGGAAGCTCATGTCCATGATTCCGCGCTGTAGCAATAAAGGCGTCGTCAGCCAGCTCGAAGAAAGCTAGCACTCCGCGCAGAATCAGCCTCCCGGATTCAGACCAAACAGCGATTTTGCAACGAAGCGCCCAATCCGGAACACGAACGTTCCGCTGAGAGAAACTGTTCGGTCTGCAGACGCTGCCCGCGGGGTCGGAAGAACTGCTACAACGCGCAGGATCGGTGCTGCGGCCGGAACGACGGCCAAATCCTGCCTGACGACCGAGTCAGGCTGTAATTTGATGGCCCCTTTGATCGGCATCTGCAGACACTCCGGCGGCAATTCCTCGAACCCGGATCCGGCGATGATCTGAAAGCCCCAATCTGAGATACTGCTCCACATGTTGCGACTCGCACCAATTACCGGATTTACCCTGATACTGTTTGCGGCCGGGCAGCTGGCCGCACAGCCTTCGCAGATTTCTGGGAAATTCCCGGCGAAACCGTCCGCCGCAGTCGCTCAGACGTCCGGCTCGCGCGACGAGTGGTTTCGGATTGAGTTTGACGGGACGACCGTCGGATATGAATCGTTGTTTTCACGGACGCTGCAGTCAGCGACATCACAGACCGATGGTTTCGGAAACAGCCTCGTCGGACGAATCCGGGACACTCGAATCAAACTGCGTCGTTTCGGCAAGGACGTGTCCGTTTCTGCACATCTGGAAACCGTGGAAACCAGCGACGGCTTGTTGCAAAGCTGGTCGCTGCGCCGCACGGCCGCCGATGGATCAATGCTGCATCGCACGGGCGTCTGGAATACAGACAAAACGGGTTTTGATCTGACCGAAAACGCGGCGGGCACCGCCAGATCTGAATTGCTGCCGGCGACTGCGCAGCCCAGGTCGGCCATTCTTCCGGCATGGATTGCTGCTGCGTCCCGCAACAGTCAGAAGAGCTGGACCAGTGCCGTGCTGTTTCCTGAGACAGCGGCCATTTCCGACATGGAAATCCATCAGGCCGGAGCGCAGAGCCTGCAGACGGACGGAGGCAGGACGATCCCCGTGATTCGGTTCGATTACTGGCCGACTCAGACGCCGGAAATGAAATCGTCCGTCTATTATGACGAAAGACAGTTTGTGATTCGGATGGAACAGCCGCTCATGGGTCGGACTCTGCGGCTTGAACGCACCGATGCTCCCGGTGCGCTCGGCGCGGAGTCATTGCAGGGCCTGGACCTGCAGTTCCGCAGCGCGCTGCCGCTGCAGAAGGCACAGCAGAACCAGTTTGAGGGGAATTCGATTCGTCTGAAACTCACGGTGGGAACCGCTGAACAGATCTCACTGTCATCAAGCGACTTTCAGACGGTCGATCAACGCGCGGCCAATGAGCTGATCATTACGCTGACTCGCCCGGTGCTGCCGCAGGCCGAGCAGTCGTCGAATGCGGCTTCGCGCCGTACGCCTCGCATCGATCCGGTTTTCACCCGCAGCTCGCGCTGGATCAACTCGGACAATGAAGATCTGAAACGGATGTCAATCATTGTGGCTGGCGGCACCTCAATGCCGGCAGAGAAATGCCGCAGGCTGGCTCAGCATGTCTGGAAGAAGATGCGGTTCTCAGCGTTCTCAACATCACTGCAGCCGGCTACCGTCGTCGCAAAGAACCTCCGGGGGGACTGCACCGAACATGCTGTGCTGCTGGCCACGCTCCTGCGATGTCAGGACATTCCGGCGCGCGTGGCCGTGGGATTCGTCGCAGTACCGAACCCCGAGTCGCTCGTTCCTCACATGTGGACCGAAGCACTGCTCGACGGCAAGTGGATGCCGCTGGATTCGACTCGCGGACCTGATTGGGTCGGTCTGACCCACCTGAAAGTGACCGATTCCGCTCTGTCCGATGAAGTCGGCAGCGGCACCGTACTGTTCATCCCGCTGCTCGACTTTCTCGGACGTGCGACTGTGGAAGTCCTGGCAGCTGAGACGAGCATGTAACCATTCCCCCTGCAGCCCCAAATGCTGTACTGACAGGCCGCGCACGTCCGTCTTCCGAAAATCGCGACTTGACCGGAATGATTCAAGCGGTAGACTTCGACAGGACGAAGTGTAGCCTAGGCTACATTTCTGGTGCTGAAGGACTTAATGGGTGCCGTGGTGCGGATCGACAGGACAATCTGAAATGACAAATTCACCGTCTGGTAGACTTGACAGATTGTCCCGACAGGAGCGGGACCCGGGAAGATGGAGCAGTAAGATATTCCGGCAGAGAGCGGGTGGGTTAATCGCGGAAGTTCTCTGCGTGACCAGCCTGGTAATCGCGGGTTGCGGAGATGCAGTCAACGAATCTCCGGGAATCGTTTCTGAAAATTCCAAGCCGTTGCGAGTTGTCGCGACCGTCGGCATGGTCGCCGACATCGTACGTGAAATCGGAGGCGTTCGGACTGACGTTGCTCAGCTGATGGGTTCCGGTGTTGATCCCCACCTGTACAAAGCGACGCGTGATGATGTGCGTCAGGTCATTGACGCCGAGATAGTCTTCAGTGGCGGGCTGATGCTGGAGGGTCGGCTGCAGGATACTTTGCAGGAGGTCGGGCGCAGCCGCCCGGTCGTTGCCGTCACATCCGAGTTGCCCGAAGATCAACTCCTCCGGCCGGAGGGTTCTGAAGGACACCCTGATCCGCACGTCTGGATGGATGTCGCCGCATGGGCCAGTTGTGCAGATGTCGTTGCGGCCGCACTCAGTAAGGCGGATCCGGCCCACGCGACTGAGTTCAGTGAGCGGAATTCAGAATTGCGCGGTCGGATGCAGGCGCTGCATGAGTACGGCATTACGAGCATCTCATCAATTCCGCAGGACCACCGTGTGCTCGTCACATCGCACGATGCCTTCAGTTATTTTGGCCGGGCCTATGGACTGGAAGTTGTCGGCGTACAGGGTTTGTCGACCGAATCGGAAGCGGGGCTGCAGCGGATCAACGAACTGGTAGATCTGCTGGTCGAGCGGAAGCTTTCAGCGGTGTTCGTCGAGAGCAGCGTACCGCCTAAGAACATTCAGGCCCTGATCGACGGTGCGAAATCACGCGGCCACGAAGTGACGATCGGGGGTGAGCTGTTTTCCGATGCGATGGGCTCAGACGGCACGTACGAAGGAACGTATATCGGAATGCTGGATCACAATATCACGACTGTGACACGGGCTTTGGGCGGGACAGCTCCTGCACGAGGTCTTTCTGGAAAACTCAACGAGCCAAAGGAGCAGCCGTGATTCCGCAGGCGCTGCCGCTGGCCATCCGGGATCTGACTGTGGCATGGCACCGCAAGCCGGTGATCTGGGATGTCGGCTTTGATGTTCAGCCGGGGCAGCTCGTGGGCATCGTCGGGCCGAACGGTGCCGGCAAGAGCACAGTGCTGAAGGCCGTGATGGATCTGGTACCGAAAGCATCGGGTCGCATCGAGGTTTTCGGACAGACATACAGGCAGAATCGCCATCGAGTCGGCTACGTTCCTCAGCGGGAAAGCGTGGACTGGGACTTTCCGATCAGTGTTCAGGACGTTGTCACGATGGGGTTGTACGGTCGGATCGGCTGGTGCATGCCGGTGCGCCGCCAGCATCGTGACCTTGCTCGACAGGCGCTGGAACGAGTCGGCATCGGCGAACTGGCGCAGCGCCAGATCAGCCAGTTGTCGGGTGGCCAGCAGCAGCGCACATTCCTTGCGCGCGCCTTGGTGCAGAATGCCGATCTGTATCTGATGGACGAACCGTTCTCGGCGGTCGATGCGGCGACGGAGAAGGCGATCGTCGAAATCCTGAGGGACATGCGCGAGGTCGGCAAGACGGCGATTGTGATTCATCATGACCTGCACACGGTGCCCGAGTATTTCGATTCCGTGGTCCTGCTCAACATGCGAGTCGTTGCGAGTGGACCGACATCCACGGTGTTCACTCGAGAGAATCTCGAACGCACGTACGGAGGCCGTCTGACTCTGCTCGACGAAGCCACTGAAGCCATGCGCCGCCGGGAGCGAACCCTGTGACCCTGCTTCCTCTGTTTCTGTCATTGTCATTGTCTCTCGTGGCTGACGCGTCTCGCGTCAGTACTGAGGCCGGTCACCTCAGCCACGGTGCTCAATCGTCCCCACTCATCCGTCACGCGGCTTTCCGCTTTCCGCTTTCCGCTTTCGCTGCGGCCGACTCGCTCACCAACCGTGCAGTCAGCTGGCCGGAGTGGGGGCAGTGGAAACGGGTCCTGCTGCTTCGCGATTACAACACGCAGGTTGTGATGCTGGGTACGTCTCTGCTGGGTCTGGCCGCGGGACTGGTCGGCAGTTTCACTTTGCTGCGGCGACGAGCGCTGATGGGCGATGCACTCAGCCACGCGACACTGCCTGGTGTGGGACTGGCGTTCCTGTTCGCGCCGGCACTGGGGCTGGAAGGGAAATCGCTGCCGGTTCTCTTGTGCGGTGCGGCGATCAGCGGCATCGCCGGAGTGGTTTCCATTCTCTATGTCAGAAATATGACACGACTGAAGGAAGACGCTGCGCTCGGGATTGTGCTGAGCGTCTACTTCGGCGCCGGAATCACCGTGCTGACCGTCATCCAGCAGCTGCCGAACGGACATGCGGCGGGGCTGGAATCCTTCATCTATGGCAAGACGGCGTCGATGATCGTATCGGATGCGAAGCTGATTGCGGCATCCGGACTGTTTACGGTGGTCATCATCGGGTTGCTGTTCAAGGAACTGACGCTGCTGTGTTTCGATGAAGGCTTCGCCGGTTCGCGCGGCTATCGAGTGCTGCTGCTGGATCTGGTCCTGATGGCATTGGTCGTCGTCGTAACGATCATCGGACTGCAGGCTGTGGGGCTGGTGCTGATGATCGCCCTGCTCGTTATCCCGGCCGCAGCCGCTCGGTTCTGGACTCAGGATCTGAAAACGATGACGCTGATCTCTGCGGGGATCGGCGGTTTCGGAGGATTTGCCGGAGCTGCACTGAGCGCCGTGTTTCCGAATCTGCCGTCGGGCGCCATGATCGTGCTGGTCTGCAGCGGACTGTTTTTCGTGAGCATGCTGTCAGGGACTGCGCGAGGTGTTCTCATTCGGGCGGTTCGACGGTGGATGCTGAATCGATCGATCGATCGGCAGCATCTGCTGCGAGGGATGTTTGAGCTGATCGAGGCTGAATCCTTGACGGCGATGGCGACAACCGGAGCGAGTCACTCCGGGCAGATGGCCCTTGGCTCCGGGGGGGCGGTGACAATTGCGGAACTGCTGCCATTGCGGAGCTGGTCATCCCATCGGCTGCGAACGGAGATTGCCCGCAGTCGCCGCGACGGATTGCTTACGGAGAACGAAGATCATTCCCTCTCGCTGACTCGCGCCGGGATGGCGGAGTCTTCACGGCTGGCTCATGAACATCGTCTGTGGGAACTGTACCTGATCACTCATGCCGATGTCGCTCCGGGCCGCGTCGATCAGAGTGCCGATGCCATCGAGCATGTGCTGGAACCGGAACTCATCACTCGGCTGGAAGCATTGCTGCAGCAGCAGCGTGAACTCCACGGAATTGTACCGAGTCCGCATCCGATTGACCTGCTGCATGATCCACAGATGACTACGGTTCAGTCTTCAGGCGTCCACCGTCCCTTCTCCCCCGCCTCGGGGGA
>JANNGQ010001270.1:0-2820 GCA_031403975.1 Planctomycetota bacterium | reverse complement strand
GGCTGGGTTCAAGCCCGGGAATGTCGGCTAGTTTTTCGTCGTCAGGCAGGCTGCTGAGCTTTTCGAAGCATGATTGTATTATTGTACAATTCTGCCATTGACGATAGAATCACCGTTGAAGTGGCGAAGTGGTGGCGTGGTTCGAATTCATCTGGCTCGCCGGGTGCGGCGGTAACATCGAGCACATGGCTGAGCACGGTGTGACGCCGGACGACTTCGAGACGGTATTCAGAAACTCCGACATAGAACTCATCAGTCGATCCCGCGGACTACCGATGCGATTCGGGTACACAACCGACGGTCGGTTCATCGCGATCGTGTATGAGTGGATTGAGGCCGACATGACTGTGTTGCCGGTGACTGCTTTTGATGTTCCGGAAAGGTTTCGCGCATGAAAGAAATCAGACGCAGAGCGCCGACATCAGCAGAGGCGGCGCGCCTGAAAAAGGCCATTGTCGAGGAATCCCGGCCGGAAGTGGTTGCGGCAAACCGCGAACAAATCCGACAGTATCTGGCGGCACAGCAGCAATCGGGCAGTATCGCGCAACGCGTGATTGGACTGCTCAAACGGCGCAAAGACGAACAGTTGTTGACGCTCATCGATCTGCAGGAACGCACGGGCATCAACAGCGGCAACCTGTCGCGCCTACTCAATTCCGATGAACCGAACGTAACGCTCGAAACAGTCGAACGTATTGCCGATGCTCTCGGCTGCAGAGTGCTGGTCTCACTGTCGGAAAAGTGAAACGCAACAGGGTCCGATCAGCGGATGGCAACGCGGAACAGGAATTGCGAGCATCAGCACCGGCGAATACCCCCTCATCCGGCCTTCGGCCACCTTCTCCCCCTGCCAGGGGGGAGAAGGGATTGTGAGATCCAATTGTGGCAGCGACGCAAAATCGCCGACACAGTCGGCGGTCTTATGCTGCGGCAATTCGCGGGCGCGTCGATTGACCGGGCAGCGATGATCACTCCGCGTGGTAGCCTCGCCATGTCCAGATGAGAGTGTCTGCCAGCGTGCTTTCAAACACTTTGCGATCACAGTGTCTGGTGGCTCGACTGAAGACGAAGCGGTAGTCATAGCCCTTGGCCTTCAGAGCGGTAGCCGTACGTTCGTTCGCCATCACCCAGTTGTGATAGGACTGTTCCGGACTTTTAGCACCATTGTCGTTCTCGGAGACATGCGTGAAAATTCGGAGCGGTCTTTTCTCACTGTTCTCGATCAGCTTCAGGCCGGAATGATATTCCCAGGCGCCCAGAGGGTATGCCGTTTCTTCTGCGGCGTCATCATCCTGCTGATCGACGAACGTACCGGAGTAGGTAATCAAACGACGAAACAAGTCAGGGCGGAACCAGCCCATCGACAGGGCCGCCGCACCGCCTGAGCTGCATCCCATCGCGGCTTTGCCCCAGGGGTTTTCGGTGAATGCGATGTTTGGATATGCGGCTTTGATCTCTGCATGATTCAACACGGCCGGCAGGACTTCGTCGTTCACAAACCGGGCCAGACGGTCGGACATCGTGTCGTATTCAAGCCCGCGTTGGCTGCCCTTGCTGTCGTCACCGCCATTCTCAACGGCAATCGCGATGAACGGCGGCAATTTGCGATCCGGGTCCTGCGATACCGTCAGATTGTCCAGTGCGTTGCGGACCAGATTGAGGTTGCTCGGGCCGTCATGCATCACCAGAATCGGTGCTTTCGTGCCGTCGATGTAGGCAGCTGGCACATAGACGAAAATCTTTCGCTCTTTTCGAACGGACTTGCGCGAGTCGAGTGTGGCATCATCGCCGCGAAAGATCTTGCTGTAGGAAAGAGGCATAGAAAACTCAAAGTACTTCCCCTTGGGATTGCCTCTATCCGTGAGATCGGGATCGATCGCGTAATCCGGTCCGATGACAACGTTGCCGTTACCCTCCGTACCAGGCTTCTCAGTGTAGGGTTCGTCCGCAATCGTCGAGTTGGATGACAACCCAACGAGGGCAATTGAAACGACACAGAATCTGGAACTCGACAGGAGGCTGGACTTCGACAACATTGCGACTCTCACTCGACAGGCGTTGGAGCTGTAGCCGAAGTCGTGAGACTTCGGGCAAATTGAAATCCATCCGAATTCTCACGAATTCGGCTACGAAACATTCTTCACGGACTTGGACGACATTATGCCGGGCCATCCAGCCGATTCCGCAGTTTATAGAACCCGGTCGCGAGTTTGACGGCCAGCAGAACGTTGCTGACCCAGACCACAGTGGCCACGCTGTACGGAACGCCCAACAACTGCAGCGGTATCGCGAGGAACAAAAAGAACCGCGGTCGGACGAGCCAGGAATAGGGGATCTGCAGCGTATTCCGGACCATCGCGATGGCCAGTACGCCCGCATAGAGCACGAGAAAGGCGGCCCCGGCGAACACGGAGAGATTTGGCGTCCCGATCATCAGCATGATGGTGACTATCGAGACAACCAGCTGATCGCAGAATGAATCCGTAAAACTTCCCCGAGGGCTCGCAGTGTTCTGAAATCGAGCTAACGGACCATCGAGTCCATCCACGGCGACATGCATCCAGAGACACGCCACCGCAAGCCATTCCCTCTCCAGATACCACAGCGGACCGAAGGCCGCACCGAAGGCAAACGACAGGAACGTGAGATGGTCCGGGCTGACACGGAGTTTCGTCAGCAGACTCAGAAAAGGAGCAAAAACGCGACCTCGCAACGCTTGCCCGTATTCCATCCACTCCCGTTCGCCGGCTGAGTAGCAATCTCCTTTCGGTGAGCATTCGACCTGAGATGACGTGGCCTCTTTACCCATGGCTCTGTGTC
>JANNGQ010001269.1:0-3504 GCA_031403975.1 Planctomycetota bacterium | reverse complement strand
GCGATCCGCGGCATCCCGACTCTGCTGTTCCGACGGGATTTTCGATTCTCCGGGAGAAGAATTGCCGCGTCGGTCGATGAGTTCTATCCTGTTAATCGTGAGCCGCGTGTCTCGTGCGTCTGCGCGGGATTTCAGGCACCGGAGCAACTATGAAACGCGTCGACTTTATCAGCCCCGGGGCTCGGCTGGAGGATGCTCTGAAGCAACTCGAAATGGCGTGGATGGCCACGAAGGAGCACTGGCACGATCCGATCAGCCAGAAGGTTGAAGACGAGTACCTCGTACCACTGCATGGTCAGATCCGCAGTATGCTCGACGCCGTCAGCAAGATGGCGATCACCATGCGAAAGGCCGAGCAGGAGTGTCTGCATCCCCGAGAACGCAGCGTATCGCTGTGAGCCGCGGCGGGCATTGAGTTTCCCGCAGGAACCGCATGACCGTATGAAGCGCCGCATTCTGCTCATCGAATACCTGCTGTCCGACGATGATGCCTGGTCGAACGCGGAGGATTCGATGCAGGCCGAAGCCATCGCGATGCTCACGGCCGTCGCCGCAGACTTTCGCTTACTGCCGAACGCTGAGACAACTGTCCTGCTGTCTCCGCAATCGCGCACACAACTGAATGCGGCGGGACGGATCGATGATCAGTGGCAAATCGAAGAAATCACGTCCGGCCCGGCAACATGGCTGGATGATCGCGGTGACCGGGCGGATGCGGTTGATGCCATGCTGGTGATTGCTCCGGAGTGCAACGGTCTCCTCGTTTCATTGCTTCAGCAGATTCAGACCGGGGCCTGGAAGCACGTTCGCTGTCTGAATCTCGACTCCTCGCGTGCGGCAGTATTCGCCGACAAACGCACGACGGCGGAGTGGCTGCAGAAGCACCGGATCTCAACGCCCGAAACCAAAGCCGTCGGTGATCAGCTGGCCGGTGAACTTCTTTTCCGTCGCAAACGATTCCAGGAGTCCTTTGTCATCAAACCGCGACACGGTGCCGGCAGCGACCGGGTGAATGTGATCTCAATGAGCCGATCCGAATTCGACCGGTTGCGGGATCTTCCGAGCGATCCCGATGTGGATTGGATTCTCCAGCCGTTGGTTCCCGGTGACGCCTGTTCGGTCGGCCTGATCGGCGGCGGAGCCGATCGGCCCACGATGATTCTTCCGGCAGCCCGGCAGGACGTCCGGAAATTCCATGATCAGTTCCGATACTTCGGCGGAACAATTCCTTGTGAAGAGCCTCTCGCCGGCGTGGTCCGGCCGGTCGCCGAACAGGTTGCCGCGGCTCTCGGTCCGTTTTCCGGCTTCGTCGGCATCGACGTTGTGGTTTCGACCGCCGCCAATGGTGACATGACAGCACAGCTCATCGAGATCAACCCGCGGCTCTGTACGAGTTACGTCGGCTATCGGGCGTTGTGTGAAGACAACCTCGCCGCGTGTCTGCTGCAACTGCAAGCAAGGGAACACCTGCGCTGGAAATACGAAGCTGTGGATTTTGACACTGAGGGCAGAGTGCGGCGGACGTGAGTGCGGAGCAAAGTCGCGGTTCTTAGGGATTTCTGTGAGCGGCAAGGCGCTAGCCGCCGGTGTATTTTCTGCATTTTAACGAACAGACACCGGTGGCTAGCGCCATTCCGCTCGCTAAGTCCACGCCACCGGGGTAAACCCGGTGGCAGGAACAACTCACTGCCGGAGCAAACTGGTGACGTTCACCGAACCCGATTCCGATCCTCCGATGATCCGCATTCGTGGCGCGCGAACGCACAATCTGCAGAACATTGATGTCGATCTTCCCGCCGGCAAACTGATCGTGATGACCGGAGTCAGTGGCTCCGGGAAAAGTTCTCTGGCCTTCGACACTCTTTTTGCCGAAGGCCAGCGACGTTATCTGGAAAGCGTTTCGGTTCAGACTCGGACGCTGCTCCGGCAACTGCCGAGACCGGATGTGGATGAGATCACCGGTCTGGCGCCGACGATCAGCGTGGATCAGCGGGTTTCCTCCGTGCCGGCCCGCAGCACGCTGGCCGTGACGACCGAGATCCATGACTTTCTGCGGCTGCTGTATGCCCGCGGCGGCTCGGCTCATTGCACGAATTGCCGTCATGCCGTGCAGAAGCAGTCGGTGGATCAGATTCTGCAGCGAACTCTGCAGCTGCCGGAGCGGACTCGCCTGATGATTCTGTCGCCGATGGTGCGAGGCCGTCGAGGCGCTCATCGAGAAGTTCTTGAACGGATCGCCCGCAATGGATTTGTCCGGGCCAGGATTGACGGCGAGCTTGCGGATATCTCGGAAGTGAATCCGCTGAGTCCTGCAAAATCACATACCATCGAAGCCATTGTCGACCGCATCGTGATCAAAGACGGCATTGCGTCAAGGTTGCGGGAGTCGATCGAACTGGCCTGCCGCGAGAGCGACGGGACGTGCATCATCAGTCATGAAGCTGACGGTCAATGGATCGAGAAACTCTACAGCACGCGCTTCAGCTGCCCTGATTGCGATCTGAGTTTTCAGACTCCCGAACCTCGCAGTTTCAGTTTCAGTTCGCCGTGGGGCGCTTGTCAGGAATGCTCGGGGCTTGGTGGAGTGGAAACCGATGCAGGCCAACATAGCGCCGTGTGTCCGACATGCCATGGAACGCGATTGCAGGCATTTCCACGGGCCGTCACGTTTCTGGGAATGTCCCTGCCCGAATGGACGCAGCAGAGCGTCGACACGGCGCTCGGGACTGTGGACAAATGGATGTTGCAGATTCAGAAGCCCGGCTTTTTTGAAATGCCGGGCTTCTCGGATCACGAAATCACTCAGGAAGCACGGCTTGTCGCGGAACGAACTTTGCCCGATGTCCACGCACGGCTGCGATGTCTGCAAGATGTCGGCGTCGGTTATCTGACTCTGGATCGACCGACGAGAACACTTTCCGGCGGTGAGTTCCAGAGGGCTCGACTGGCGGCGTTGTTGTCATCGCAGCTGCACGGCGCTCACTTTGTGCTGGATGAACCGACGGCCGGATTGCATCCGCGAGATACACAGCGGCTGCTGAATGCTCTGTTTGCTCTTCGCGATGCGGGCGGCACAGTCATCGTCGTGGAACACGACGGTGAGATCATGCAGGCGGCGGACTGGCTGGTGGATCTGGGGCCGGGAGCCGGGGCCGACGGAGGACAGTTGCTGTTCTCAGGAACTCCTGACGATGCCGCAAAACACGCACAGTCTCCGACCGGAGATTACCTGCGGGGGGCGTTCAATGTGCCGCGACACTCCGTGTCGCGATCTGATCACGCCAGGGAGTCGCGTGGCACATTGACCGAACCGAGACTGACGATTCGGAATGCCCGGCTGCACAACCTGAAGCAATTGACCGCGGAAATCCCTTTGCAAAGGCTGGTCTGTGTGACGGGCGTCAGCGGGTCGGGCAAGAGTTCACTGATCTTCGGGACGCTGTTACCGATCGTGTCCGTGACGCTGGCTGAACGGGGATGGAAGAGCGATGCAGAAGTTGCTGC
>JANNGQ010001268.1:0-2840 GCA_031403975.1 Planctomycetota bacterium | reverse complement strand
CATCCACGGTGTCGAAGCACCAAGGGGGAATAGATCGATCTGTATGGCCGCCTGATTCCGGCTGCAGACCCAAATCAGACTCCAATTCACCGAAGCTCGCAACTCAGCACTCATCAGAATGAATTTTGAGATACTAGGGGGTTTCCTGCGATTCTGCTCGTCAAAAACCATCCACGGCGTTGCCCTTCGGGCTTTCGAAGTCCAACGCTCCGAAACAATTGGGCTCACGCCACTGGCTGTCCCGGCGCTCCGGGACGCTCCCCTTCGGGACTCGAATCGCGCAACGTCCAAAAGCGTCAACGAGGGCCTTTGTGGTGCGTTCACGCGACGTGAATTGCACCTCGCTGACGCTTCGCGTTTGTGTTCATCGTTCCAGCGGACTGCAGCATCCGATTGTCCGAAGACATATCCGATCGGGAGAATTACAATGGACTGGCGGTCGCGTTTGAATTGCACGACTGCGAAACCCCGCCAAAAGGAGTTATTCAGATGCGTTGCATGGCACTGTCTGCAGTGCGTCTAACTGTGCTGATGCTGCTGATCGGAGCGATGATTGCCGATGAGACAACGGCGCAGACAAAAACCGTGCCGCCTGATCATCCGGAGCGCGCTAAGAAAGGACTCGCGTTGTTCAAGTTGTCGGTACGGGAAACGCTGACGAAGCACTGTCTGGAATGCCACGGCGGGAAATCCGTGAAGGGTGACTTCGATATGTCATCGCATGAGTCACTGATGAACAGTGGGTTCGTGGCGGCGGCTTCAGACAGGAGTCAGGCGGCGGATGAAAGTCAGCTCGTGCAAGTCATCACTCATGCATCCGAGCCGCATATGCCGTTCAAGCGACCGAAGCTGAGCGACGAGCAGATTGAACAGATTCGTTCATGGGTCAATCTCGGCTCACCTTATGACAAACGGCTTACCAATGAAGCAGCAGACTCGGCGGCCGAAATGCAGGTCATGCCGAGCGATCGCGAGTTCTGGTCGTTCCGCCGCCTGCAGGCAATCACTCCGCCGGCAATTGCGGACGCCGCCTGGTGCCGCACTCCGATTGATCAGTTTGTGCGGTCCCGGCAGGAGGCTCAGAAACTGACGCCGAACCCAACGGCCGACCGGCGGATTCTGATCCGGCGAGCGCACTTTGATCTGATCGGCCTGCCGCCCACTCCCGATCAAGTCGATGCGTTTGTGAACGACTCTGACGATAACGCCTGGGCGAAACGACTCGACCAGTTGCTCGCATCGCCTCAATACGGCGAACGCTGGGCGAGGCATTGGATGGATGTGGCTCGGTTCGCCGAGTCGCATGGCTATGAACAGGACACCGACCGGCCGAATGCGTACCACTATCGCGATTTCCTCATCCGCGCACTGAACGCGGATCTCCCTTATGACATGTTCGTGCAATGGCAGCTGGCCGGAGACGAACTGGCCCCGGATGATCCATTGGCGATGATGGCTACCGGGTTTCTGGGTGCCGGAGCCTTTCCGACTCAACTGACCGAAGCCGAGTTTGAATCGGCTCGGTACAATGAACTGGACGACATGGTGATGACCACGGGAGTCTCTTTCCTCGGGCTGTCGGTTGGCTGCGCCCGCTGTCACGATCACAAATTTGACCCGATCCCGACGCGGGACTACTACCGACTGGCCGCGACGTTTACCACCGCCATCCGGGCCGAAACCGACATTGAGTTGTCGTCGTTGCGACAAGCAGTTTCGGACCTCGAAAAGCAGGGTCCCGGATTGCAATTTGCGAAAATCATGGTGACCAGCGAAGGTCTGCCGCACATGACTCATTTTGCCGACGATCGGGGCTTCCCGCATTTTTATCCGGAAACGCATCTGCTGAAACGTGGCGACGTAGCGCAGAAACAGGAAGTTGTCACTGCCGGATTCCTGCAGGCCCTGACTCCGCCCGGTGTCGATCTGACGCATTGGCAGGTCATGCCGCCCGAAGGCTGGACTCGTACCAGCTTCCGCCGCGCGACACTGGCAAAATGGATCACTGATCCCGAGAACGGAAGTGGCAGCCTCGCGGCTCGAGTGATTGTCAACCGTCTGTGGCAGCATCATTTTGGCCGGGGCCTGGTTTCGACACCGAACGACTTCGGGGTTTCCGGTGAACGACCAAGTCATCCGGAGCTGCTGGACTGGCTCGCGTCGGACCTCATCGAACATGGCTGGACGCTGAAGCGTGTGCATAAGCTGATCATGACCAGTCAGACGTACATGCAGTCGAGCGTGCATGACGAATCGCGCGCTGTGGTTGATCGCGAAAACGTTTTGCTCTGGCGACGGACTCCACGGCGACTTGAAGCCGAAGCCATTCGCGATTCGATGCTCGCGGTTTCCGGAAAACTTGATTCGACTCAGTTCGGCCCCGGCACGCTCGACCAGAGCATGACTCGCCGCAGCGTGTATTTTTTCATCAAACGGAGCCAGCTGATTCCGATGATGATGCTCTTCGACTGGCCGGAACACCTCGTCAGCATCGGCCAGCGCCCGGTGACAACAATCGCACCTCAGGCGTTGATGTTCATGAACAGTCCGCAGGGCCGGGATTATTCAAATGCGTTTGCCGAACGACTGCCTCGGGATTCGCCCGAGTCCACGATCCGAGAAGCCTGGCGTCTGGCGTTCGGTCGGGCACCGTCAGAGGCTGAATCTGAAGCCAGCCGACAGTTCCTCACTGTTCAGCGGGACGCACACGCTGCCGCTGGTTTCACCGACGCGAATCAGCAGGCGATTGTGGATCTGTGCCAGACAATTCTGAGCATGAACGAATTTGTGTACATCGAGTGAGTGAAAAACCAATTCCGTCCGGATGACAGCCGTGGTAG
>JANNGQ010001267.1:0-3598 GCA_031403975.1 Planctomycetota bacterium | reverse complement strand
GATCAGAGTTTTCAGAACACGTGAAAACTCGGGCGTGATCCCCGTCTCGCGATTACCCGTGCTGCTCTCGGCAAAAGTGGATTCGGCAAAAGTGGATGGCACCTTTTGCTCCTTCATTCACCTTTTGCTCCTTCACCTTTTGAACCATTTGCTGCGCACCTTTTGCTGCACCTTATGACATACAGTGCATCGACAATGAGAAGTGGCGAGGCTGATTCGCTGAGATGCTTCAATTGCGGATTGCGGCCTGGCCTCGGAGGGTTGACGTTCGGCCGTGAAGTTGACGGCCTGCTGGCAATCCAAATAGTCCGGCCAGGAATTCGGGCCCAAACAGAACGTAGTGGACCCCAGATTCGGCCGATCTGCTTGCCCGAGATTTCGCCGAAAATTTCAGCACCGATCACGGTGCGCCTTGTAGATTGGGCGGGTGTCGGTGATAATTCGAAAACCAGCCAGATTCCCATCGTCGAGAATACTGGCGTCGGCTTTCTTTGTTAAGTTCATCGGAGTCCTGCAATGAACCGTCGAACGTGGAAGAGGGGGTTCACCCTCATCGAACTGCTGGTGGTGATTGCCATCATCGCCATTCTGATTGCCCTGCTGCTGCCTGCGGTGCAGCAAGCGCGTGAGGCCGCTCGGCGGACTCAGTGCAAGAACAACCTGAAGCAGCTTGGTCTTGCCATGCACAACTACCACGACACCCACGGTAAATTTGCAAATGGATCTCAGGATGCTCCGCCAATGCATCCAGCTCCGAACAGAATCTGGGAGGCTGGGCCTCAACGGAAAGGGACGCATCTCGTCAAGCTGCTGCCGCAGATTGAGCAATCGGGATTATTCAATTTGATTGACTTCAACCTGGACGTCGCTGCTCAGCTCAACTCCGCGAAGTGCGATTTTGCGTGGCGAAGGGATTTTCCAGCGTTCCGATGTCCGAGTGATGACTTCAAGAGCGGAACGGGGCAATCGAACTACGCTGCGTCGAGTGGCGCTCAGTCTATGCCAGCTCAGGGCGCTGGTTGCTCTTTGTATCCAGGAGATGTTTTTGGAACGGGGCCATCCGGCCATGTGAGCACAGAAAACGGTAACAATGTCTCAGGTATCGTAAGCCGGTATGGATGGTCCGCCCGTATGGCCGATATCGTCGACGGGACAAGCAACACCATCATGTTTGGTGAGATTCGACCGTTCTGTGGCGACCACCATGTGGGCGGCTGGGCAAATCCCAACGCACTCTGGACAGCAACAACGGCCCCCATTAACTTCAACACGTGCCCCGGTGAACGAGGCAATCCTGCCAATCCAAACACTGCACCGCTCGACTGCAACAACCGCCGTATCTGGATGACGTCTCAGGGTTTCAAGTCGCGACACGTCGGCGGGGCTCAGTTCGCCCTGTGTGATGGCTCAGTGAGATTCCTGAGCGAGAACATCGACTACATGACATACCAGAGACTGGGCTGCCGTCGTGATGGTCAGGTGGTCGGCGAGTTCTAGGTCAGTCACAGATGTTTCATTCCGTGTAGAGCCCGGCATCTCAGAGGTGCCGGGTTGTTCTTTGCGTTTCCAGTTCGGATTCCGGCCATGAATTCTGTTCGTCGTGATTTCTGTGGTTTTCTGTTTGCTGCTGGTATCGGGCTGTGCGCACTTGCCGGGTGTGGGGGATCCGATCGACCGGACACCTATCCGGTCACCGGCACGCTGACACTGAACGGAAAGCCCGTCGAAGGTGCCGAGATTTCATTTTACGGTGAAGGAGCGGCTCGCGTTGCCGGCGGGCGAACTAATGCAGACGGCAAGTACTCCCTCACGACGTTTGAAACTAATGACGGTGCCGTCGCGGGCGATCACGTTGTCACGATCGTTAAACGGAAGCCCAAGGGGGAATTCTCGGGACCTATGGATGCTGAGAACCCAGGCGAAGCTTACGGCGCTGCCATGGAGGCCGCTGCATCGGGCGAGCCGGACGCATTGACGATTGACGAGCTTCCCGTCGAGTATGCGAGCAAGGACTCCTCGACGCTGAAGCGAACGGTCATCAAGGATGGCGGTGACCAGAACACTTTCTCGTTTGATCTGACGGGAAAGTAAACGATCCTTAGAACCCGTCCAGGAACTACTCCGTGGTTTTGGAACCTGATTCTTTGTTTCGGCCCAAAGGGCCAGCAGTTCAAATAGCCAGGGCCATCGGCCCTGGAGCCGAAACCAAACAGACGTTCAAGGCCCAACGGGCCGACAATTCGATTTCGTATGATAGCCCTTGACGGCGAATGGTCGGCCCGTTGGGCCTTTGGAGATCAATAGGACTGGTTTCCTGGCCCGATGGGCCAGGCTATCAGAACGAATGGCCCTTTGGGCCGGAACAAAAGGAAAACGACGCAAAACCGCACTTTCCACGAAGCTGATGTTGGACGAGTTCTTACCTGATGCCGGAACGGTTCGAGCAATGGCGACAGTAATATCCCGCTCGGTCCTGAACGAACCGTCAGCCTCTGAATTCTCACGAACTCCGCTACAATTCAATCGTCACCGCGAGTTGCATGGTTTGGTCCAACCGCCGGTGGCTGAACCACTGTGCGATACTCGCCAGGGTTGAGGGTGACGATTTGGATTCCCGCCTGCGGCCAGAATATGGTCGCTCGCCTGATGGTTTCGCCCGGCTTCAGTGCGATCACAATTCTCCGATCGGGTGACGACAGATAGCTGCCGCCACCGGAAACGAATCGGGTTGTGGTCCGGCCTGCATTCGTTTCCACGGCCACCGCCGCACCGACTGCGTCTCGACCGGCACTGCGACCGATCAGTCTCAGGCCGGTCCAGGACGGCGGCTCCGGGGATTCGTTCTTCAGAATGAAAGATGGCGATTTCAGGTGTGAAACAATGATGTCGGATTGACCGTCGTTGTCCAGATCTGCAGCCACGACACCGCGGGCATTCTGCAGAGATTGAAAATAGGGTTCTGCCATTGCTGCGCTGATGTTGCGGAAGGTCTGACAATTCAGATTCTCCAGCAGCAGGGGCAGTTGTCTCCTGTCGTCGGGCGAATCGAACTGGGGATGTCCCACGGCCGAAAACAGATCCTGATCTCCGTCGAGATCCAGATCCTGGAATACCGTTCCCCAGCCGACCCTGTTCCCGACGGCCTCCGCAATGCCTGACGCTTCGCTGACATGCACGAACGAGAGTGATCCGGTATTGCGATACAGCGCGAACAGCTCCTGCTCATAGTTGGTTACCCAGAGATCCGGTAGACCGTCGTCGTCATAGTCACCCAAACCCAGGCCCATGCTGCCGTCCGGAGTCGCCATTTGGCTGACAGCCGTGCCGCTGATCATTCCGACTTCCCGCAGGGTACCGTCTCCGGCATTTTCATAGAGAAAGTTCGGTGTGACGTCATTCGCCACATAAATGTCGACATCCTGATCGGCATCGAGATCGGCCATCAGGACTCCCAGGCCCTTTCCGTCCGCTCGAATGCCGTACGCATCAGTCACATCAACAAAGCTGCCCTGGAGGTCACTGAGTCTGGCCCATGACATTGTTGATCTTGTGGGCGCCGGTGTGATTCAGCTCATCGCGCTTGAAATAGATCTTGGCC
>JANNGQ010001266.1:0-2304 GCA_031403975.1 Planctomycetota bacterium | reverse complement strand
AAATGATGTCAACGAATTGCCCGACGCTTTGGTGACGATCGGCTGATATTCCTGAACGGACATCTGAACGATGACGCCGAGTTGCGAGTTTCGGCAGACTTTGCGTGTGTCGTAGAACATGCTATGTGGCGAAGTGATGCAATCGTCTGCTGACTGGTGGACATTCCGGCAGCCCGGCGCGAAAATGGGGGCGGCGGGCTCAAGTATTCAGCTGGGGAGCGGCGACAGCCCGGTGCCGGTGGCGAGAGCCACCGGACAGCAATTGTTTCGTGTTGAGCCTCGGAGAGGCGACAGCGTGCGGGCAATCTTCAATTGCTGCCGCTCCTTCGGAGCTGTTTTTGGCATTCAATATTGCCGGTGGCTTTCGCCACCGGCACCCGGCTTTCACCGCTTTGCGGCTGACGGCCATCCAGTCGCGTCGTCGCTGCGACACAAAGAGATCACAGTAGCGCACAAGCCGTTAAACCACCGGGGCAGGCCCGGTGGCGGTGAAATGGCGCTTCGCGCGGGCAGATTACTCAGGAGCGAACCTTCACATGAGCCAGTCCGGCAGTCAGAGCATTCATAGTGTGCTTAGAGAAACCCGCTCGTTTGCGCCGCCCGCTACGTTTTCGGCTACCGCTCATATCAATTCGGAGCAGCAGTATCAGGCGATGTGGAACCGGGCCAAGGACGATCCGGCGGGGTTCTGGGGCGAGATGGCTGCGAATCTGGACTGGTTCCGCCGCTGGGACACAGTCATGCACGGGCACATGCCCGACACAAAGTGGTTTGTCGGCAGAAAAATCAATGCCTGCTACAACTGCGTCGACCGCCATCTTGACGGACGAAACCGCAACAAGGCGGCCATCATCTGGGAAGGCGAACCGGGCGATACGCGAGTCCTCCGCTATCAGGATCTGCATCGCGAGGTCTGCAAGTTTGCCAATGTTCTGAAGAAACTGGGTATTCAGACCGCTGACCGGGTCACAATCTATATGCCGATGATTCCGGAGCTGGTGATTGCGATGCTGGCCTGTGCCCGCATCGGGGCCGTGCATTCGATTATCTTCGGTGGCTTCAGTGCAGATGCTGTGGCCGACCGCAATAACGACGCTCAGGCCAAAGTCATCATCACGGCGGACGGAGGCTGGCGGCGCGGTAAAGAGGTGCCGCTGAAGATCGCCGTCGATGCGAGTCTTGAGAAATCGGCGTCGGTCGAAAAAGTTGTTGTCGTCCGGCGCACGGGAGGCGATGTGGACATGATTCCGGACCGCGATTTCTGGTGGCATGAACTGATGGAAGACGTCTCTGCCGACTGTGACGCTGTGCCGCTGGACAGTGAGCATCCGTTGTTCATCCTCTATACGTCAGGCAGCACCGGAAAACCGAAAGGCGTGATGCACACGACCGCCGGTTATCTGCTCGGCACGACGATGACGACTCGCTGGGTCTTCGACCTGAAAGAAGAGGACACATTCTGGTGTACGGCCGACATTGGCTGGGTCACCGGGCACAGCTATGTCTGTTACGGTCCGCTGTCCAACGGAGCCAGCATTGTGATGTACGAAGGTGCTCCCAACTGGCCGGATGAAGGCCGGTTCTGGGAGATGATCGAGAAATACGAGGTCAGCATTTTCTACACAGCTCCGACCGCCATTCGGGCGTTTATCAAGTGGGGCAATCACTGGCCCGAGGGGCACGACCTGTCGAGTCTTCGATTGCTCGGCTCCGTCGGCGAGCCGATCAATCCGGAAGCGTGGATGTGGTATCATAAGGTCATCGGTCAGGAACGCTGCCCGATCGTGGACACTTGGTGGCAGACCGAAACCGGAGCCATCATGATCAGTCCACTGCCCGGTATCACCGTAACAAAGCCGGGCAGTTGTGCCAGGCCGTTGCCGGGAGTTGTGCCGGACATTGTGACTCGCGAGGGTCAAAGCCTCGGACCGAACGAAGGCGGGCTGCTGGTGATGCGGCAGTCCTGGCCGTCAATGCTGAGAACTCTGTATGGCGATCATGACCGCTTCAGGAAGACCTACTTCAGCGATGTTCCCGGTTGCTATCTTGCAGGTGACGGGGCTCGTCGCGATGAAGACGGCTATATCTGGGTCATGGGTCGAGTCGACGATGTGCTGAACGTCTCCGGCCATCGGCTGAGCACAATGGAAGTGGAAAGCGCTCTGGTGTCGCATCCGAAAGTTGCCGAAGCTGCGGTTGTGGGTTTTCCGCATGAGATCAAAGGCGAAGGCATCTGCTGCTTCGTTTCACTCAAAAGTGGTGAAGGCGACGAAGCCCTGAAGAAAGAACTGATCGGCCACGTCC
>JANNGQ010001265.1:0-2285 GCA_031403975.1 Planctomycetota bacterium | reverse complement strand
CTGATTCCGGAATCACTGACCGTCCACACATCCCGGCTTCACGCTGCTGGATTTACGTTGGTTGCCCCGTGGTTTCAGTGCTTCAATTTTGTGTCGATCCTGGCCGTGCGCTAGTTCGTGCGGCCCGCGAGGTGAGAATGTCAACGCCCCGTGGCAACACAACGAAGGCCCTCGCTGACGCTTTTTGAAGTTGCGCATTTCAGGCCCGGAGGGCCGAAATATCCCATGCCGGTGGCGTAAGCCACCGGGATACGAGAATCAAAAACCTAAGGCCTGAAGGGCCGGCACACTGGCGCTCATGTCGGCCCGTCAGGCCTGAATTGCTGTGTTTTCAGTATTCTGGTGGCTCACGCCACCGGCTGACGATGTGCCGGGCTTCCAGCCCTGATGAAATGCGCAACTTCAAAACTGACGCTTCGGGTTACAAAGTGAGTGCCATTGGGCTCTCACGACTGAGGGGCAATTCACGCGATCGCGAGGAATGCACTCGCCGCACCATCTCCGCGTGTCGGCCGCTGAAACGCCTCCACAACCGAGATATGACCAATTAAGATTCTGAATTCGGCCGGCCGTCAATTGCGTCGAAACGCTGCGACAGTAACGTCAAACGAGAAATTAAGGTGAACGTGTGCCCAAAAAAAAGGAAACAGGATCTTCGTTGCACCGCGTGCGGCTGATCATCGGAATCGTCGTCGTCGGTTTGATCGCGTTGGCATTGTTCTGGCTGTTCGATTCTTCGGCCCTTGATCGAGAGCTGGCTGCACTTCGATCACAGGGGCTGCCGACGAACGCGACCGAATTGAATGCATTTTACTCGGTTCCGGCCGGTACGACGGACACTACCGAACTGTGGACGGCGGCTGTTTCGGCCGTCAACGCTGCAAACATCGACCAACGGGCTGCAAATCTTCCGGTCGTGGGGTCCGGTCCGGCTCCGGTCCCCGAACCGGGAAACGAATGGGCCGAACTGGAAGCGTCCCGGACTTTTCTGAATGAACTGACACAGGAACATCAGGCAGTTCAGCGGGCGGCAGATGCGGGAGGCATGGTGAGATACCCCATTGACTTCACCGGTGGAGTGAACACGCTGCTGCCTCATGTGCAGGAAGTGCGAGTGATTTCACGGCTGCTCATGCTGAACGCGCATGTCCATGTGCATGACGGCGAGGATCAGCAGGGACTCCGGGATCTGACAGGAATCTTTGCCGTTTCCGATGCTCTCAGCGGCGAACCAACGATCATCTCGCAACTCGTGCGAATTGCCGTTCATACCATCGGCTGCCGACTGGCAGTGCAAATGTTGCCTCACTGCCAATGGACCGAGAAGGAACTCAAAACTCTCCAGATGGCAGTCGGCCGCGCTCGTTTCCGACAGGAGATGCTCAACGCTTTTTACGGTGAGCAAGCACTCTTTCTGACTTCCAATACTGTAGGTTCGGTCGCTGTAGGTTCGGTTGTTCTCTTTCGTGACGCAAATGCATTGAAAACGATCGAGTTGTTCAGAATGTCCACGGACGGATTAAGCAAGTCGTGGCCGGAGGCGATGAGGAAACAACAGGAGATCGACACTCAAATCAAGGGCATGGCCAGCAGCGCGATTTCCAGATTTAAGTTCATGACTTTGATGCTGATGTTTCCGACGCTAAAGCCTGCCGTCATCTCCGGAGCGAGAGCCGAAGCCCGGCAAAACTGTGCAATTGCCACAATTGCTGCACAGCGCTATCGGCTGCAGCACGGGAAGTTGCCAACGTCCCTTGCCGACATCAATCCACTGATCCCGGGGGATCCGGACGAACGATCCGGGCGTCTCACCGATCCATTCGATGGCCTGCCATTGCGATTTAAGGCCGAAGGCAATCAACTGCTGATCTACAGTGTTGGTGACAACAAAACGGATGATGGCGGAATCCTGGACGGAGAAGGCACTCCGCTGGAAGGAGATCTCGGATATTCAATTCGCGAATAGAGCGCCATCCGGAGCGCAATCCGGGTTCGTCGTTCGGAATGAAGAGTAGAGTGCAGGCGCTCGTCACGTTACGATGCCCGTTGATTCAGAAGGGCTGCGCGAATGCTTCAGATTCCGGGAAGTCCAAAGAGACTGTGTGATGGAATCACACGTCGCGACCTTTTGCACATCGGAAGCATCGGTGCACTGGGATTGAATGCTGGTTCGTTGTCTGCAATGCCAGTGCCGGTGATCCAGGGCGGGCGAGCCAAGGCGTGCATCTTTGTGTTTCTGTTCGGGTCGCCTCCACAGCACGAGACATTCGATCCGAAACCGTTGG
>JANNGQ010001264.1:0-2723 GCA_031403975.1 Planctomycetota bacterium | reverse complement strand
ACGCCCACCGCCTTCGATGCGGACGCGAACGTATAGTTCTCGCTGACCACGAGACGGACTGCATCCTGCTTGAACTCCTCGGAAAACACCCGCCGCTTTCGCGACGCTTCGACCTTGGAATGACTCATCCTTCGGACCTCCTGAGGGGACCATTATCCGGCCCCCTGAAAAACTGCACCACGTCAAAACTGACGCCTCGGGTTACAATGTGAATTTCATTGGACGCAGACCACAACCGAGGCTGCGTTTCTGAATTCAGCAGTCCACTGCAGGGAGGCAGGGATGTCGGCCATTCGTTTTCTGCACATCGATTCATTGCGGCTGGGTTCGCCGGTCACTGGTCTGGCGGACAGTCCGGAGTGGCTCCGCAAAGTCGCGGTGTCGGCCGTCCGGACGGCCGTGACGAATGTCATTGAAGCCGCGGTTGCCGGTCGCTGCCAGCTATTGCTGATCGCAGGCCGACTGACCGAATCGGATCAGGATCTTGAGCTCGCGATTACCTGGCTGCGAGCACAGACCGCCGTGTTGCGGGAACACGGAATTCGACTGGTTGTGGCCGGACATCCGGAAGCGGATCATGCCGCACTCCGGCGACTGGACGCGATTCTTGTCGCACCCGGCGAGCGTCTGGATATCAGCATCAACTCCGGGAACCGCATGGAGTGCGTCGTTTGTCCGCGAATTGTCGTAGCCCGCCACCGATCTCTGGGAATCGAAGTTTCGAGTGTTGTTGCAGCACGACCAAAGTCAGATCTTGCTTATCTTGCGATCCCTGCGGTGAGTTCTTCAGCGACGACGAATTCCGTTGACAGAGTCGCGACAGCTCATGATCACCATCTGCGGATTTCCGCCGGATGTCCACAGGCCATCAATCCGGCGGAACGAGGCATCTTTGGCTGCCAGCTGGTGGAAGCGAACCTTGATCGTCAGACGATCACTGCACGGTTTTGCCCCACGGATGCCATTCGATTCGCGCAGGAACTGGTCACCTGCCAGTCCGGAACACCTGCGTCTCAGTTGTGTGATCTGCTTCGTGAACGCAGCCGGTCGCTGGACACGACTGGTCGCTGCACAGTGGCTGTCGATTGGCTCGTGGAGGGGCAATTGGCTTTGTCGCCGACCGGAACAGAATCACTGGATGAAACATCTCTGTTGAAAGATCTGCGCGGCAGTCTGCACGCCGGTCATTCCGGTGCCTGGCCCCGTCGCATCCGATTTTCGGAGAACAGTACTCTGGACGTTTCCGGACATCGCTCCGCGTCAACTCAGGAATTCTCGGCCGTTGTGCGAGGTCGCTTCAGTCGGGCAGAACATCGGACGATACTCGATGGTCCGGGTGCCGTGGGGATTCCGCTGGATTCGGGGAGTGCAGCGACTCTTGGTCTGGAATTCCTTCGCCGAGCTGCTTAGGACTGGGACAGGAATAAGTGGGGCACGATTCCATCGTGCCGAGCACGTTAAAAACGTGCTCCACGTCCGGAAGGCGACAGTTATTTCTTAGCCGGTCCTTAGTGCAACTTCAAGGCTTGAATCATGGGTCGCGGGCACTGTTTCTTCAAGGACGATTCAACATGCAATTGACGGATGTCCGGATTGATCGATTCGGCTCGCTGAGCAGCATAGCCGTAGGCAGCCTTTCCAGCCGCATCACGGTGTTCTGCAGTGCGGAGCCGTCAGAGACCGACCGTTCTGCCCACACAGCCTTCCTGCAGTTTGTCCGCGGGCTGTTGTATGGCTATTCGCGAAGTTCCTCGTGGGCGCAGAGTGACCAGCTTTTGCCGTCAGGTTTCGCCCGAGTCCGCACTTCCGCGGGACTCCGGACACTCCGTCGGTCACGAGCGATTTCCGGGCTGGAGCAGTTTATCGTCACAGACGAACACGACACAGATTCAACGCCGCGGCAGGATAACCACTTGCCGGCATGGGTGACGGTAGATGTGTTTCGCGAAATCTTTTCGACCGGACCGGAAGAAGTTGATCATTTCGATCTGCTGACTCGGCTGTGCATGGAATCGGCGCAAGACCGGACTTCAGCCGACATAGACATCCGCCAGACAGAACTGGCATTGCAGCACGCCTTACGCGAGCGCGACGGCAACGGTGTTCAGGGCGGAGTTGTGCATTGCATTTCTGAACTTCGGCGGCGTCAGGGCGAACTGCAGGGAGACATTGCGGCTCTGAGAAGACCTGCCGGAGATCTGCCGGCAAGATTTGAGCAACTGGCTATCGAGATTGATGTGAACTCTGCGACGATCGACCGCATCGACAATCAACTTCGGGAAATTGATGCTGAGACCACCCGGCTGGAACTGCTGTTGATCGAACTCCGGCGACGGAATGTGCTTCCTCTGGAACGCCTTTCGCTGGAGGCAGAAAGTCGTGTCGTTTCTCTGCGACTCGACCGCTGGCGTGAGATCCGGGGCATGATTGCCCGCCAGTGCGAGTTGCAGCGACCGCCGGAAGATACGACTCTGCAGGCGGATGATTCGATGAAACCGATCCGCGCCATTGTGTCGCGTCTGGAAGAGCGAATTCAGAGTCTGAGCGATCGGCCTCGCGGTGCCGGACTCAGCGACGCTGACGTCTTGGGCGACACAGAAAGCATCCGCCAGTTTCGAGGCGAAATCGCGGCGCTGTGTCAGTATTTCGGCCATCACGAACGTACCATCGAGCGCCATCGTGAGTCGCTGCAGTCACTCTGGTCGGATCGCAGTCTGGTCGAT
>JANNGQ010001263.1:0-2114 GCA_031403975.1 Planctomycetota bacterium | reverse complement strand
GCGGCCGCCGACTTGATTTCCAGAATATATGTGCAGAGACAGCGACCTGCAGCCAGCAGGACGAGTGCCGCTGCAAGCGGCAAAACCGACGACACCCCTTCGCCCTGCATAACGACGCGTTGGCAGGCCGAAGCCAGCAGGCGTGCCTGAAAAACCACCAGCAGTCCGATTCCGGCGGCCAGGCCGACGATGCACAACAGGAGCCCACGGATTTTTCTGGCCTCTGCAAGCAGCCAGAGTTCCGCGCTGTTATCTCGCCGTGCGCTGCTGTCGGAACTCTCTTCTGTATTTTCGGTCATGGAGGGCAATGAGGGCAGAAGAAGAAGCTATTCCCACTCAATCGTTGCCGGCGGCTTGCTGGAAATATCATAGACGACCCGGTTGATACCTTTTACCTCGTTGATAATGCGGCCGCTGATGCGAGCCAGATCTTCATACGGCATCGGGTACCAGCTGGCGGTCATGAAATCCTTGGTCTCCACCGCCCGCAATGCGACCACATACTCATAGGTACGGCCATCGCCCCATGACTCCGACGCTCTTGACCGGCAGAAACACCGCAAAGGCCTGACTGATCTTGTCATAATGTCCTGCGGCATAGATTTCCTCGATATAAATGGCATCAGCCCGGCGCAGGATGTCGCAGTACTCCTTTTTCACTTCGCCGAGGATCCGCACTCCCAGGCCGGGGCCGGGAAACGGATGACGCCAGACCATCTGGCGAGGCAGTCCGAGCTCTTCCCCGATGGCCCGCACCTCATCCTTGAACAGCTCCCTGAGCGGCTCAAGCAGTTTGAGTTTCATATAATCGGGCAGACCGCCAACATTGTGATGACTCTTGATATTATGGGCCTTGCCGGTCTTTCCGCCGGCGGATTCAATGACATCCGGATAGATGGTTCCCTGGGCCAGCCAGTTTGCATCGGCAATCAGCTTCGACTGCTCTTCAAAAATATCAACAAACAACCCACCGATGATCTTGCGTTTCTGTTCAGGATCACTCACTCCAGCCAGCGCCAACCCGTGAACGGTCTCGTCGCGTCGGATTTCGAGCTGAAGGACAACGGTGTGGTGCAGACTCTCGAACTGGTCTCGGCCGAAGCTCTGCCCCTGCTGGCCGTGCTCGTGTTCGACAGCAGCGGCAGCCTTGCCGGCGAGCGGCTCGAAGCCCTGAAAGCGGCGAGCCGCGCCTTCCTCGACAGCCTGAGGCCGCAGGATGAGGTCTCGCTCCTGACCTTCGCGGGTGAGACGGAGTGGCTGGTGCGGCCGACTACGGAAAAATCCACGGTCAGCCGCGCGCTCGAACGACTGCAGACGGCCGGGGCCACCTCCGTCCTGGATGCGTTGTATGCCGCGCTGATCCTTCCCCAGACCCAGGCCCGCACCCTGGTCGTGCTGTTCACCGACGGCGAGGACAACCAGAGCTTCTTGGACTGGCGGCAGATGCAGGTGGTGGCGGAGAGGTCCAATGCCCTGATTCACGTGGTCGGCCTGAAGCGGCCCGAGGACGGGGGCCTCGCCTCACCGACCTTCGATGTTGACGGCCGTCTGTTGCCGGCCGTGGGCACTCCGTCGCTGGAGTGGCAGCACACCTGGGGCCTCCGGCAGATCGCGGAAGCGAACGGCGGCCGGTACTGGGAGGCGGAATCGCCGGCGCGCCTCAAGACGGCATTCGCCTCCATCACGGAGGCGATGGCCCGGCGCTACATCCTCAGCTATGAGCCGGAAGGGGTGATGCGTTCCGGCTGGCACGAAATCGAGTTGCGGCTGCGAAGGCAGAAGGGCGAGGTCCACGCCCGGCGCGGTTACTGGGTCTCCGACCGTTAACGACCGAGAGACCTGTGACGGGGGGTCAGGTCTCTACATCGAGATCGAACCTTCACGGAAGTCCGTTTTGTCGAGCCACACATTCACCAGCACCGGCCGGCCGCTCGCCGCGATCGACCGGGCACGGCGCAGGGCATCGTCCAATTCGTCCGCCCGTTTGACTTCGATTCCCTCGGCACCAAAACCGCGGGCGACCTCGTGATACGCGGTGCGGCGGCGCGTGGAAGATGCCACAGGCGAGGGCGGCTGGGTGCAATATGCCATGCTGTCAGGCGCGCGGTCGGTGC
>JANNGQ010001262.1:0-6669 GCA_031403975.1 Planctomycetota bacterium | reverse complement strand
GGCGACTCTCAACGCAATTCTGTTGGACTGATCGGATGCTGACTTTTACCGGCTCGCCCAGGAAACTCTGCGACGGGATCTCTCGCCGGGATCTGATGCACGTTGGCGGACTGGGGCTGTTCGGCCTTTCGCTCAGTGATTTTTTTCGGCTTCAGCAGGTTCAGGCAGCAGATCTGACAGTGACGGCTTCTGAGTTTGGCAGGGCGAAAAAGTGCATTCTGATTCACCTCATTGGCGCTCCGCCGCAACATGAGACCTTTGACCCGAAGCCATTTGCGCCGGCAGAGATTCAGGGGGAGATGAAAGCAATTTCCACCAGTCTGCCGGGCGTCGAGATCTGTGAACGTCTGCCGCAGATTGCGGGGATTGTCAACAAACTGACTGTGATCCGGTCACTGACGCACCAACTTCCGTTTCATCATGTGCATTACGCCATGTCCGGCATACCGGACTCTCCGAAAGCTGAGGCCGATCCGAATGACCGCTCACTCTGGCCGTGCATCGGTTCCGTCGTGGACTTTCTTGATCAGCAAAGGGAAGGCGATCGATTACGCGAAATTCCCAGGCACATGGCACTGCCGTACAGGATGTATTCGCGCTGCATGTTCCGGCCACTTGGCGGGCCGTATGCCGGTTTTCTGGGGAGCAGATTTGACCCCGTCTGGACTGACTTCCGGGGCCAGGGGACCACGAGTGTGCCGAAGTCGCTCGCGACCGGCAACGCGATTGACTGGAAAGACCCGTTTGCCGGTATTCGGCCTGAAGACCGATTGGAAATCGCCGGCCCCACGACCCCGGGCGATGGCATGAGTCCTCAGCGACTCGGACTTCGACGGGCATTACTTGAACAGTTTGATACTTCAAGGCGAGAGCTGGATGCGAGTGAGCGAGTTCGTTCACTGGATCACTATCAGAATCTTGCCTGGTCGTTGTTGTCCTCGGGAAAGATGACGGAGGCTCTCGATGTGCAACAAGAACCCCTGGCCGTCCGTGAACGCTATGGAATGGATCTCTTTGGACAGTCATTGCTGACGGCACGCCGCCTGCTGGAAAACGGCGGACGGTTCCTTACAGTTTTCTGGGATGCTTACGGTCATTTCACTGCCGGGTGGGATACGCATTATGAACATTATCCTCGCCTGAAAGAATATCTGCTGCCCGTTCTTGACCGTTCGTTTTCGGCACTGATCGAAGATCTGGACGACCGGGGTCTGCTGGATGAAACTCTGGTGCTTTGCATCAGCGAACACGGACGAACACCGAAGCTCTCCACCAAAGTCCCGGGTTGCGGTCGTGAGCACTGGTCGCGTGTGTATTCCGGTGTCATGGCCGGAGGCGGCATCGCGCGTGGAAACGTCGTCGGAAAGAGCGATGCGATTGGCGGTGACGTTGCCGAAACTCCGATTTCGCCCAAGGATCTGCTCGCGACCTCGTTCCATCTGTTGGGAATCAATCCACACACGACGATTCCCGATCGGCAGGGTCGCCCGATTCCGATTGCCGGCACCGGCGAGGTTCGTTCCGAGCTGATCGGCAGTTGACCTCTGAAATCTTCGACCAGGGACGTACGCAACGGGCTTACGGTCGATACCTGCTCACCAACTTGCGGGCCTCTTGAGCAGTCGCAGTAATCTCAGACCATTTATCGGCTTCGATCATGGCTTTCGGTGCGAGCCAGGAACCGCCGACCGCGAGTACGTCCGGATCCGACAGATAGCTGGCCAGATTGTTGGTTGTAATACCGCCGAGCGGGATGTACTTCAGACCGAGGTGCGCATACGGAGCCTTTATTGAGGCCAGCATGGGCAGCCCGCCGCTCTGTTCCGCCGGGAAGAATTTCAGTTCCCGACAGCCGCACTGAACGGCCGTGTCAATGTCTGTGGGAGTGACAATGCCGGGAGCAAACGGGAGCCCCAGCTCGATGGCACGACGGATGACCACCGGATTCGTTCCGGGGGCGACTCCGAAGGCGGCTCCGGCATTTCGGATCTGATCGACCTGTTCCGGAATGAGGACTGTTCCAGCACCGGCAATCATCTCCGGGACTTCCTCGGTGATGGCCCGAAGACAGTCGAGAGCCGCCGGAGTTCTCAACGTCAGTTCCATGATATCGACCCCACCGGCGAGCAATGCCGTGGCAAGCTTTACGGCTCGCTGCGGGTCATCAACTACCAGAACTGAGATGACCCCCGAGTGCTGCATTCGTGAAAGGATGTGTCCAGGAAAAATGGATTGCATGATTTGGTTCTCTGAACAACCGTGGCTTCTTCAGGTAGGATGATGGGATTCCTGCCCGTCGTGATTCCGTCGGACAGAATCGTCCAGGCTGCAGATTCAGGATTCACAGACCGCCAATGTCTGATTCTCGCTCAGTTGATGCTTCCGTTCCAGCAGACTTCCAAAGCCTGGCCGCATCGCGCCGAGACTGGATCGAATTCGTCTTGCGCCCCTGGTGCGGCCGCGCGTGTCTGAAGGAGCTTCGGAAAGCCGACGTCGAGTGGTTTGACATTGCTGGTCGCGCGGATCCGAATGCGACGCTGTGGACATGGGCCTGGGAGCGATTTCCGGCAATTGTGCATCCTGAGATGCCCGGCGTGAACGAAACCACCGCAGTCTGCGTCACACTGCACGACGGCCGCACGGCATCCGGATTCCCCGATGCCCGTCGGAGCCTGCGCGGAGTCGTGGTGCTGGTCGGCCCGGATGATTCAGGTGCGATCGTGTCGACCGAACCGATCTCCATTGATCAGATTACGGCTGTTTCGTCATTTCAGTGAAATCACATCGATCTGTGACCCCACGGGAACAGTCGGCCACAGACGACCGGCGGGTTCAATACGTACAGGCGCCAGAGTCTCGCCGGACTGACCGGAAGCCTCAGCGAGCAGTGGAACATCGACGATCTGGCCGCGGTATTCCTGATTGCCGGGAAACACCAGTTCGACCTCGCGCCCCGGCTGCATTTCATGAACCCGTCGAGTCGGCAGGTAAACCGTAATGTAGCGACGGTCCGTGTGCAGAATCCGCAACATGACTTCGCCGGGCGGCATGTCATCGCCCTTCCGATACCGGACCTGTCCGACGGTGCCATAAACCGGCGACGGCACGTTGACCTCCCGGCTGACAGATTTCATGCTGTCGAGCAGCTGAGCAGCATCCGACAGATGTGCCTCCAGAGTTGTTACGCCGACCGCTTCGCTGATGGTTTCCGGCAACGACAGACGAACCGATTCAAGTCGTGCCAGTTCCAGCGAAAGCGAGTCCGGCATCGTGTCAGACAGATTCATCGCGGCGGAGTCCGACACCACGTCGTTCGGCAGTGCCTCCGCAACCCGGACGGGACTCGACAGGAGTGGCGGCTGCAGCGGCCCGTCAGAGCCGACCGCGGGACGTGAGGTTTGTCCGCTGGCCCCGAAGAACAGCAGGCCGCCCGGGCGCGGGCGTGAATCCGCCGCGGATCTGCTTGATGAAATCGGCGACACGGGAATCGCCGATGAACTGCGCACTGATGCGGATGCCGCGCTGCGAGTACCGCCAGACGTCGACGCAGTTTTCTGTCGGGCCGCATTTGCCCGAACCTTGGCAAGTTCCTGATCCAGATCCCGCGCTCGCCACTCCAGTTCAATTGCGGCCTGTGCTTCGACTCGCTTCAGTTCGCGCTGAAGGTTACGAACCAGACGCTCCTGCGACTCGATCAGTGCCAGATGCTCCAGTTTCTCAAGTGTCAGCAACGGCTGACCGGAAAACACTTCGTCACCTGCTCGCACATGGACGGCCGTCAGGCGTGAAGCGGCGGGCACTTTGATGGACGTGATGTCGGCCGCAAGGATTCCGGTCAGGGGTTGGTTGCGTTGCTGGCCCAGCAGATAAACGGCGAAAAAACCCATCATCAGCGCACATGCCAGCAACGTCACGGTTTTCAACATCGACGCCGGCAGGCTTGAAACTGCGGCGGCAACCGGCGCACGACACAAACCTCTCGCCTGTTCGCACCAGTTTTCATCGATAATGCGCGAAACCGAAACCTGGAGCTCGCTCGCGATCGAAGTAATTTCACGGTGCCGCCAGAGTGCGATCTGGCCGTAGAAGTAAACGCCCGATTGATTCAGCAGCACGGCCTCGCGAGTACGAATGCCGTCGATCTGCGTCAAATCGTCAGAGTGGCCGGGTATGTGGTCGTACACGACTCCGAAAAGTCGGTCCATGCGGTGTCCGCGAGGAAGGTTCGCTATGATCGGAGATTCCATGGTTCCGTCCGCTTGCTTGAAAACAGCGATTTCCCGAGCAGCCATGTTCCGGCCACAAACATCCGGAACGCGCGCGGCCACGGCGTCTGTCTGTGGTTTTTTCGGCCTTGCGATCGTTATCAGATGACCAATTCCAAAAATCGGTGCGGTCGTCAGTACCTGCGGCAGTAGCGGAATACTGCCATTTTTCACCAGTCATCCTATTGTCTTCAGAATCACAGATTCTGGCTCGAGAGTTCCCCGGCAAGTTCGGCCGGAGTTCATCTCGATGCCGTAACAACCTAGAATGCCGTGTTCCGCTGTCCGGGCGACTTAACAGTCGTCGACTGAAACTGTCCATCCTGCCACCGAGTTCTCCATGATTCCAATTCGAAGAGCCTTGGTCCTGTTCAGCGTTGCATCACTGGGGTTTGCCGTGAGCGTGCTGTCCCCGTCAGCTGGTTTTGGATTCAGCGACGAAACGGCAGAATCGCCGAATCCTCAGGACACGACCGTTCCCGCACAGAATTCGACAGAGAACACGGAGAGCGCTGTGGCCGTCCACCCTGCGAATCGACTGGCTCGGGAGTCCAGTCCGTACCTTCTGATGCATGCCCACAACCCCATCGACTGGTATCCGTGGGGGCCGGAAGCGTTCGAGAAAGCTCGCACGGAGAATAAGCCCGTCTTTCTGTCCGTCGGGTACAGCAGCTGCTACTGGTGTCATGTGATGGAACGGCAGGTCTTCACGAATCAGAAGATCGCTGACTACATGAAGCAGCATTTTGTGTGCATCAAGGTCGATCGGGAGGAGCGGCCGGATATTGACGACATCTATATGACCAGTCTGATCGTCTATCTGCAGGCGGCGGGCAGCAGTGGCGGAGGCGGTTGGCCGTTGTCGATGTTTCTGACTCCGGAAGGCGATCCGATTGCAGGAGCGACATATTTGCCGCCGGAAGATTCTCCGGACGGTCGCACCGGTTTCCTGACAGCCGCCAATCGGATTCACGATGTCTGGACGAACAATCAAGAGTCTGTCAGCAGCTCCGCAGCGACGATTGCCCGCGAAGTACGGCGGCTTTCCGGGCCAGGCGTACTGGCGCAGCCGGGAGAGCTGAGATCGGAACTGCTGGACGCCGTCGCGGGCAGTATCGCGGCTGGCTATGATCCAGTTCATGGCGGTGTCGATTTCAATCCGCGCAAGCCGCACGGTCCTCGTTTTCCCAGCGTCCCGCGACTGTTGTTCCTGCTGAGTCGGACCGATGCCGGAACTCAGCCGGAATTGGTCAGGATCGTCGACCATTCACTGACAGCAATGGCGAAAGGCGGCATCCGCGATCATCTGGGTGGCGGCTTCCACCGCTACAGCACTGATCGGGAATGGATCGTGCCGCACTTTGAAAAGATGCTCTACGACCAGGCGCAACTGCTGGAAGCCTATGCCCTGGCGGCTCGGAACTCGGCAAATCCGCTGTACCTGCACGTGATCGACGAACTCGTCGGATTCGTTGAACGTGAAATGACGCTCCCCGACGGCGGTTTCTGCTCGGCTCTGGATGCCGAGACAAATGCCATCGAGGGTGAATTCTACGTCTGGTCGGAAGAAGAGATCCGGACTGTTTTGAAGGACGACGATGTCGAGTTGTTTCTGACCAGCTATGGCTGCAAAGAACGGCAATCGTTCGAACACGGACGAGTGCTGTTTCTGCCGACGTCCACGGACCCGGGGTCGTTGCCGGAAGCTCAGCAAAAACAGCTCGCGGCGATGCGATCACGCCTGCTCAAGGCTCGTTCAGGACGGCCTCGACCATTGCTCGATGACAAAGTGCTGACCGAATGGAACGCCCTGATGATTCAGGGACTGGCGATCAGCGGACGACTGCCAGGCCGCAACCACGATCTGGAGCTGGCCTCCCGGGCGGCTGATTTTCTGCTGACGCGCATGAAGGATTCCGACGGCCACATGCTCCGCAGCTGGCGCAACGGCACGGCAGGTCCGCGAGCTTATCTTGACGACTACGCCTGCCTGATTTCCGCTCTGCGCGCGCTGCATCAGTCAACCGCAGATGCGCGCTGGCTGACCGCGGCAATCGAGTTGCAGACTCAACAGATCGAGCAGTTCTTCGACGAAGGCCAGGACGCGTTCTTCTTCACTGCGCATGACCATGAAAAACTCTTCGCCCGCAGCTGCTCGCCGTATGATTCGGTTTCGCCTTCAGGAAACAGCATCACGGTCCGCAACTTGCTTGCACTCAGTCACGATCCGGAGAATCCGCGGTTTCGGGAACTGGCCGAGACAACCCTCAAACGCTTCAGCGGCACCCTTGAAGCCTCTCCGGCTGCATGTTCCGGACTCGCGATGGCTCTGCAGGATCTGCTGACACTGCAAGCCGCGACGCCCTCCACAAACGCCGTCCTCCGCCCCGTCCCTTCTCCCCTT
>JANNGQ010001261.1:0-3236 GCA_031403975.1 Planctomycetota bacterium | reverse complement strand
AATGTCTCACTCAGGTCCGTGCAGTATATCATTCGCTCGATTCCAGGACTTCGAGCCCCGGCCTTGCAGCCTTGAGGGCGGCGATGGTCTCGGGCATCGGGCTGCAGTTTGCGAGATTCAGCCACTTGAGCGAAGGCAACTGACCGAGCTGCACCATTCCTGCGTCATCCAGCTGCGATCCCGCAACGTTGAGCCGTTCCAGTTTCGTCAGCTTCAGCAGCGTCGGAACGGACGCGCTGGTGATCCGCGTGGCCTCCAGGTTGAGTTCGACAAGATTTGTCAGTGTGCTGAGTTCCGCAAAAACGTCATCGCCGATCTTTTTGATTTCCTGAAGCTCGAGAAATGTGAGTCCTGTGAGCCTGCTGAGTTTTCTGATTCCGTCGCCAGTGACCAGGCGACACTCGCGGATGTCGAGATGTGTCAGGTTCGGGAGTTGACTGATGACCTCCAGGCCGTCGTCGTCAAGTGATGTTTCGCGGAGTTCCAGTTTGTTCAGTTCCGTCAATCCGGCCAGATTCAGGATGCCTTTTCCCGTGACATCTGCCAGGCGACAGCCGAAGCGTTTGAGGTTCTTCAGATTCGCGATTTCCGCCATGCCGACGTCCGTCAGCCGCGACGCTTCCATCTGCAGAGACTCCAGCGTCGTAAGGCTGCCGATCAGGGGCATTGCTCCATCACCCACTCCCGTGTAATTCAGATTCAGCGATTTCAGCGGAAGTCCCCGGAGACTCTCCAGCCCGGCATCCGTGAGCTTGGCCTTTTCGAGCTGCAGATCGACGAGTGTCCTGATGCCAGTCAGATGTGTGAGCCCTGCATCCGTGACGTTACTGTTACGAAGATCCAGAGCTCGCAGCTTCGGCAGATTCTTCACGGCGGCCAGTCCGGCATCTGTGAATCCGGATCTTCGCAGGATCAGAACGTCGATCGTTTTCAGTTTGCCGATGACCTGCAGAGTCTCGTCGCCGATCGAAGAACAATCCGTAAGGTCAAGTCGCCGGAGTGACTTCAGACCGGCGAGTGACTGCATTGCCGCATCATTGATTCCCGGCCCGCCGAATCGTGCCACGGTGATACTTGGAATTCCGGCAAGATTCTTGAGCGCTTCACTGAGGTCGCCATCCGAAGCGACGGCAATTTCAGTGCCTCCGATCTTTGCCGGCCCTATGCGACAACCGGCTTTCTCCAGCGCAGCGACCGCCGCGGGATCGTCCGGACTTGTGGGCGGTGTGGTTCCCGACTTTGGTGCAGTTCCGGAACTTGCGGAATCCCGGCAGCCCGTTCCTGAGACAGTGAATGTGGCCAGCAGAAACACACAGAATATGCGGGATAGAGATGTCATCAGAACCGCGGCCCCAGGGTCAGTAAAGGCGAACGTACCCGTGGGGATTATCCGCACCCGAAGTGATTTCGCAATGCAGCGCAACTGCGAAAAGGACTGGCCAGCGCAGTGTCGCGCCGCACCGTTCTCCGGCCTTCGCCCGTCAGCGAGGCAAGATTCAATCCGGATCTATCGACTGCCGTAGTCGATCAGTCGCGCCAGTTCTGATCGCATTTCTGATCGATGGATAATGCGGTCGACGAACCCGTGCTTCAGGAGGAACTCACTCGTCTGGAAGCCCTCCGGGAGAGTGATTTTGCAGGTTTCCTGGACCACGCGAGGACCGGCGAAGCCGACAAGAGCGCGAGGCTCGGCAACGATAATGTCACCCAGCGACGCAAAACTGGCAGCGACGCCGCCCATGGTGGGGTCAGTCATCACTGAAATAAACAGGCCGTTGGCGCGGCGGAACCGGGCCAGTGCTGCGGAGACCTTGCCCATCTGCATCAGTGAAATAATGCCTTCGTGCATCCGGGCACCACCGCCGGAGCCGCTGATAATGATCAGGGGCAACGACAATTCGGTGGCTTTCTCGACGGCTCTCGTCAGCTTTTCGCCAACGACGGAGCCCATGCTGCCCATGATGAAGGCGGAATCCGTAGTCGCAAAAACCAGCGGACGACCTCGCATGTAACCGCGTCCGACGGTGCAGGCATCCTTCATGCCGGTTTTTTTCTGTTCGTCGGCAATCCGGTCCGGGTAGCTCTTGCGATCCGAGAATTCCAGCGGATCGCCGGAGGTCATATCGGCATACCATTCTTCAAAACTGTCTGGATCCAGCAGTTGACGGATGCGCGCCGCCGTAGAGACGTAAAAATGGTGTTCGCACTCCACACAGACGTTCAGATTCTGTTCAACCTGCTTGCGGAACACCGTAGCTCCGCAGCCATCGCATCGCAGCCAGAGACCTTCCGGAACTCCTCGCTTCGTACGTTTCACGGCGGTGGGTCTCGCTGTCATTGCGCTCGCGGAGGATTCTGAATTCTCAACCGTGCTCATTGACTGATCTCCTCGTTACCCGTGGCTGCAACTACCGTGTTCAGTACCGAGAGATCCTCAGCCCCGACAAAATGCGCCGACTCAAACGACGTCGACTGGATCACCTGCACGAGTTCCTGAGATTCCTCACCGCAGAGACACGCCGCCACAAGGGGTCGCCGATGCTGCAAAGTACAGCGAATTACCGTCGCCAGTGGTTCCGGAGCGACGATTGCCAGTACTTCATACTTCCGGATGGCCTTCTTTATCGCCCGTTCCAGCCTCTGGCAGGCGTCCAGCAGTGTCTCACCTTCTGGCGGACAAATCGCCGTCGCATCCTCCTTTCCCGATCGAAACAGCCGGGGAAATCTCTTCCGGATGTCAGATTCCGGCAATCCCTGCCAAAGCCCCTGATTGACATTCCGAAGCTCCTCCAGCTCCTTCACTCTGGCTCCCGACTGTATCTCCGCAATTCCATGAGCCGTACTGCACGCCGGATCTTCCGGCGATGTCAAAATGGCCTGCAGGCGTATGTTCTTCGCCTGCAACTGTCGATTAATCTCCCGGATCTGTTCGACACCGCGCTCGTTCACGGGCATATCCAGTGTACCCACCAGCCGGTGTTGCTCGTCATAATCTGTGCATCCCGCCCGAATCAAAACAACCATGGACATATTGGATTCGTTCCTCAGCAACCGGATCGCGTTCCGATCGCGATCTGTTGAAGTTCGGCAATTGCTGCCGTGTAACAGGGGTTCATCAAACACGGAACTTCCGGCCACGAACACATCGCAGCCAGCCTCGGCACACTCGGCGATCGTTAATCGCCCGATGCCGCCATCGACAGAAATGATCAATTCATCGCCAGCGACTGCCCTGG
>JANNGQ010001260.1:0-2979 GCA_031403975.1 Planctomycetota bacterium | reverse complement strand
GTCGCTGCGATCCGTGGAGGAGGTTCCTGTAAAACGTGCCCTCTTTTCCTTGATTCGCGATGTAAACGTCGATGTCACCGTCGTCTCCGGGATCGATGATCCTGTCAAGTCAGTGGTTCACGCAGCCTCGGTCGCCTGGCTGCCCTGTCTGCTTGCCGCCGCGACGACCGCGGCCGGTCTCGTGTCACTGACGGTGAGTTCACTGACACCTTTGAGTGACTTCGGGCTCTATGCCGCGATCGGCTGTGTGATCTCCTTCTTAGGCGTCCTGTACCTGCTGCCCGCTATGATGCTGTTCTGGCCGGCTTCGCCGCCGCGGCCGGAACACATTATGCATGGCTCCTGGAATCGGCTCGGTCAGTTTCTGTCAGGACATGCAGGTGCCAACTGCCTCGTCAGCCTGGCAATTACCGGGGTCTGTGCGTACGGATTCTGCTGGTTCCGGACAGAGACGAAAGTGATCCGCAATTTCCCTGAGGAGTCGAAACTCGTTCAGGATTACAACTTCCTTGAGCAGAATCTGACGGGTGTTGCGACGCTTGATACGATGGTGCGATTCAGTCAGGCTCAACAGGAGAGAGTCCCGTTCCTCGATCGAGCCCGCACGGTGATGAAAGTTCAGGAAGCCCTGAATCAACACTCGGAAGTCAGCGGGAGTCTGTCACTCGCTTCGTTTTTGAAACTTGATCTGGCGGACGCGGAATCGACGGATGTCGAGCACACCCGGACCGGGGAGATCGGCGAACATGGCCTCAGAGACCGGATCCTGGCAAGACTTCGCGATGGAGCGGGGGATTCCGGGATACGCGCCGCGTCGTTGATCGCATTTCCGGTAAAATCCGCCGACTGGAAGCGGCCTGGCGATCAGCTGCTGAACGCGGCAGGTGATGAAGTCTGGCAGATTACCTGCCAGACCGGAATCATATCGAACTACGACTATTCACAGCTGACGGCCGAGCTGGCTTCCATTGCGGAAACCCGACTCAGGGAATTCCCGGAAGGGCGGCCCGCACAATTCGTGACTGGTTCGACTTCTATGTTTCTCAAATCTCAGCAGGAGCTTTTGGAGAGTCTGATCAGCCGTTTCGGCATGGCATTCGTGCTGATCGGACTTGTGATGGCGCTGCTGCTGAGAAGTGTGGCCGCCGGCGTTTACGCCATCTTGCCGAACATCATGCCGGTGGCGGTGATGTTCGGTCTGCTGGGCTGGGGCAATATTCATGTCAACATCGGTACGATGATCACAGGTTCAGTCGCGCTCTGGATTTCCGTGGACGGAACACTGCATATGGTGACGTGGTTTCGACAGTCACTTCGCAAGGGAGTTCCGAAACAGGATGCCGTAGTGCAGACTCTTGAACATTGCGGTCCGGCGCTGTGGCAGACAAGTGCTGCGATCGGCCTTGGAATGCTGACGTTGTACCCGGTGGAGTTGCTGCTGATCAGCCGATTCGGATGGATCCTCTGCGGCATGATCTTCGCTGCACTGTGGGGCAACGTGATCCTTCTGCCAAGCCTGCTGGCCGGCCCCCTCGGAACGATTCTGGAGAGAATGGAGCAGGATCTGAAGACCGGAGGCCCGGCCCATCCGCCGGGAGGAACACCCATCATTCAAATGCCGGAACCCGCCTCGGTCAGTCTCCCGCAGGACGTTCCGATCGCCGATATCCGAGCAGCTTTTGTGGCACCCAGAATCCCGCACTTTCCCCGCATCGGTTCGGTGTTTCCGCGAACGGCGGCTGACTCCTGAACCGACCGGACATACGCATGATTCGCGCATTTCTGAAGAACTATCTGCCGAGGCATCGCAACCGGATCAATCAGCTGCTGCATCTCATCGGAGTGCCGCTCACATTCGGCGGAACGCCGCTGGCGATCGCCTTCAGCGACAGCTGGCACTGGCCGGTGGCCTGTTTTCTGGGCGGCTACGTTTTGCAATTTGCCGGTCATGCCGTTGAGGGAAACGATGCCGGTGAGGTCGTCTTTCTGAAGAAGGCGCTGGGAATGCGTTTTACCGAGTATGGTCCCGATTCACGAAACTCAAGCAGTGCTGAGCGCGCCGACGATACGACATCCTGATGAGTGCGCTGGCGACATTTGTCCGGGCAAGGATGTCCTGATGACTGATCGCGGCCTTCGACGGGACTCGCGATCTGCGCGATACCGGGGGCGCCTGCTCGTCGTCTGCGGCTTCGACCGAGACAGGGACGTCACATGGACCGGCTCTCCGATTTCCTGAACGAACTGCGCTCGTTCCTGCACCGCGGCGCGGGTGGCACGAATTGCAAAGGAGCCGGCACATCGCGCGACTGCGGCCCGCGGTTGTCCCGCAGCGCTGCGACCGCTGATCGCGGCCGAGGTGTTCATGTCACGACGGGACAGCACTTGCTGTGCGGAATCCTGCTGGCCGGTCTGAGCGTATCGACGCTGCTTACGGGATGCTCGGCGACTGAAAAGAAAACGATCGGCGATCGTCAGTACTGCGATGGCGTGAAACCCATCTCGCACTACCGTGACTACAACACGGCAATTGAGCATCCGTGTATTGACAACGTCACAGCACGGGCCGTGCAGCTCAGCGGTGAACCGCGAAGTCTGCAGCGCCGGGTGGACGATGAAGTCCGGGAGATCAGCCTGCACGAGATCATGTACACGGCCCTGTCGCACAATGAAATCATCGAGACCAGCGCGCTGGGCGGCGTCGGATCGAAAACCGTGCTGACGAACCCGGAAGCCGTCGCCACGGTTTATGATTCGGCTATTCAGGAAACCGGAATTCTCTTCGGACGGCGCAGCCTGAATGCCGCATTGGCAGACTTTGACACGACGTTTGCGTCGGGAATAACGTGGGGACGCAACTCAGGGCGATTCAACGTTCCAGGCACACCGCACAGCACTGCGGAAACCGCAGGCTTCAGGACGTCGCTCACAAAAGCATTTGCCACGGGCGCGTCGGTGCAACTGTCGAATGACTGGGAT
>JANNGQ010001259.1:0-4953 GCA_031403975.1 Planctomycetota bacterium | reverse complement strand
GGATGTTCGTGTTATTGCAGGCGAGGCTGGAGGGCGATTCATAGTGGCCACGGGCATCTCGTCCGAAGAGGCTGTGCTTTACTGTTGTCTCCCGGCGCGCCGGGACTCCGTCGGCTGGGATTTGCATTTATGCGTGACTATGGATTTACGAATTCCACACGATTCGGTGCCTCACTGATGCCCGCCGGCGGAGCGGCGGGCCAACAGTAAAGAACTCACAGCCTCTGAGCGAACAACGACGATGGTCGCGCGGAATGAAACTGCGTCGGGGAACCCAAATGTCAGAACTCTCCGACGAACATGAGAATCCGTTTGCGATACCGCAATCCGATTTCAGACGAGTCGACGACACGCGCAGCCCAGGAAATGGACGATATCTTGTCCTGGCGTTCCTCTGCCTTGCTGCTGCGATTGCGTACATCCAGCGGGCTGTGATCAGTGTACCGACGGCCGAGATTGCGAGTGATCTGAAGATCGCGAATGTCGCCAAACAGATGGGGTGGGTTTCGTTTGCGTGGTACTTCAGTTACGCACTGATGCAGCTTCCCAGCGGTTGGTTTGCCGACCGAGTTGGGAGTCGCCGCGCACTGGCGATGATGTGCGTAGTCTGGTCGTGCGCGACTCTGCTGAGCGGATTTGCCACCGGCTTTACTTCATTGGTGATCCTGTGGGGGCTGATGGGCGCGGCTCAGGCCGGCGCGTTTCCGTGTGCGGCGAAGGCGATCGGACAGATGTTTCCGGAATCCGAACGAGCACGGGCATCGGGGCTGCTTGCCAGCGGGATGGCTGTCGGTGGAGCCATCGCTCCCGTGATGACCGGAGGACTGCTGGAGTTATTTCAGCCGATGGCAGAATCTCTTCAAATCGATCGCTGGCGACTGCTTCTTGCTGTGTATGCAATTCCAGGGATTCTCTGGACGATCTGCTTTCTGATCCTGGTGCCGTCCCATCGACTGCCGGCCACTCGGGGACTGCCGGTATCTGCTGCTCCGATTGACTGGGCCCGGCTGTTTCGCAGCGGCCCGCTGGCGCTGCTGTGTGCTCAGCAGTTTTTTCGAGCCGCCGGGATGATCTTTTTTCTCACGTGGTTCCCGATGTTCCTGCAGGAGACTCGCGGTGTTTCGATCCTTGCGTCCGGTGTGCTCACAACGATTGCCGGTGTCGGCGGTGTGATTGGGAGTCTGAGTGGAGGATTTGTCTCGGACTGGATGCTGCGTCGGACCGGAAACGCGAGACTGAGTCGTCAGGGGATAGCCGTCGTCGGCATGGCGAGCTGTTCCGCGCTCATAGTAGCGTCATACTTCATCGCGGACGTCAATGGCAGCATTGCCGTGATTTCACTCGGGGCGTTCTGTGCGACATTCGGCGGCGTAAGCGGCTATACAGTCGCGATCGGCTTTGGAGGCAAACACGTCGCGACGGTTTTCAGTTCGATGAACATGTGTGGCAACATCGGAGCCGCGCTGTTCCCGATCACTGCCGGATGGCTTGTCGCGAGGACGGGCAACTGGAATCTGATGCTCTTTCTCTTCGCCGGCATCATGGCCATTGACGCCGTCTGTTGGGCATTTCTCAATCCCAGGGGCACTTTGTTCGGAGACACCGATGAACTGCGTTAAAACACCTCAGTCCCGCTGCCGGGCCGCGGTCGCTCGCTGCGACATCACGCCGCCGGTCGGGATTTACCACCGGATGTGGGGCGCCGCGATGCATGACCGGGCCACGGGCGTCCATCGTCCACTTGAAGCGACATTGCTCTGGCTCGAACCGGAATCCGCGTCCGCCAGGGAAGCACGGATCATTGTGTCGCTCGATCACTGTATTCTCGATACCGCGGAGTTGCATAACATCCGGGAATTGATTGCGACGGCCACGGGAGCTTGCTTTGAGAACATTCTGATCACCGTCACTCACACCCACGGTTCCGGCTGGATGTCGAGGACGCGAAGCAGCCTGCCCGGCGGTGAGTTGATCGGACCGTATCTCGATGATCTCGCCCTACGACTGGCGGACCTCGCCCGTCATGCTCAACCTCAAGTCGCAGCCGCGACAATCGTCTACGGCACCGGACGTTGCGCACTGGCCGCACATCGTGATTTTCGGGATGCCCACACCGGGCAATATGTCTGCGGATACAATCCGACTGGTCCGGCTGACGACACACTGCTTGTCGCTCGCATTGCCGATCAATCCGGAAGCCCTCTCGCAACTCTCGTCAACTACGCCTGCCATCCCACAACGCTTGCCTGGGAAAACACTCTGCTCAGCCCGGATTGGCCAGGCGCGATGCGCGAAGTTGTCGAAAAGTCCGAAGGCTGCTACTGCCTGTTTCTTCAGGGAGCGTCCGGCGACCTTGGACCGCGCGAAGGCTACGTCGGCGACACTTCCGTCGCGGATCGAAACGGTCGACAGGTCGGATTCGCCGTTCTGTCCACGCTCCAGACGCTTCCCGCCGCGGGAACCGAGTTTCGGTACACCGGACCTGTACTGTCCGGTGCCACGCTCGGCACATGGAAACACGTGCCTCAGTCGACAGAGAATCTGCAAGTGCAGTTTACCTGGCACTGGGAACATTTCACGATCGAACTTCCCTACCGCCATGACCTGCCGACAATTGAGCAAACCACCACTGAACGCGACCACTGGCTCGCCGAAGAATCCGTTGCCCGTGCGTCCGGCGATGAACCTCAGCTCCGCATCTGCCGCGCTCAGATCGAACAGCGTTCACGCCAGCTGACCCGCCTCAACGCGCTCGCCCCAGGTCGGTCCTGGCCGCTGCCCGTCGAGATTGCAGTCCTTGGCGACGCTCTGTGGATCTTCGTTCCCGGCGAACTCTACCAAATCTTCCAGCTCACTCTTCGTACACGCTTCGCCCCGCGCCCAGTCGTTGTTTGCACGCTCACCAATGACTGGCAACCAGGCTACATCCCGCCCGCCTCGTCCTACGGCTACAACATCTATCAGGAAATCATTGCCGCGACCTCGCCGGGGTGCCTGGAGACTCTTATCGAGACAATCGCACGCGAGGTGGAGCGGATGATCCAACGTAGCCATCACGCTCCGCGTGATGAGCCTTGATCTGAGATGTGGATGATGGAGAGATCGTTGCTTTTGAACGACCGAGACCAAGGCTCGTCACGGCGGAGCGTGACGGCTACCTTGGTTTACTTGAGAAGTGCAGATACTCGGTCGGCTTCAGGCGGGCCTTTGTTCCATTGTGTGCGATGTACTTGCGGAAGTGTTCAAACTGCTCGACAGAACGAACCAGATGATCGAAACCATCCTGCTGCCAGAATCGCCCTCTCGATCCGATTCTGCTGTTGATTTTGTGAGCCGTGTAGTGTTTCCAGGATTCACACTGTTTCAACATCGCATCTTCGGTCGCGAACGCCGCCAGCAGGTGGATGTGATTTGGCATCACGATAAAATCCGTGAGTTCGTACCTGTTGCCGTCGAAATGCTGCAGGCTGTTTCCGATGTCGAGGGAAATCTCCTGGTCTCGCAGAACGCACGCTCCTTGACAGGCATCAAGTTCATCATGCCAGCGCCGCGAAAAGTGGTCATAGAATTCTGATTGCGCCGAACGGTCGAGTTGCTGCAATTGTTGTCGCCAGCCCCTCGCGAGCGGATTGATGCCGTGACGCCGCAGCCACTGGCGGCGTTCCTGTCGCCATTCTTCCAGGACCGATCCCGGAATTGAATCTTCTGTCCGCCACGTGATAAAACAGATCACTCCCGCCTGAGACCAATGTGGCAGCCGCCGTTCGATCACCGAATACTCAGCGTTTCGGTCAAAGAAGTGAATGTCCATACGGGACTGCCCTTCAAAGTAGCCATCACGCTCCGCGTGATGAACCTTGATCTGACGTCTGGATGATGGAAAAAACGTTGATTGTTGACGACCGAGACCAAGGCTCGTCACGGCGGAGCGTGACGGCTACTTTGGTTCACCGACGGAACGTATGAAGGCCAGAAGATCGGAGGCTTCCTGGGCGGTCAGGTCGGCAAACACACCGTCTGGCATCAGCGAAAGTGTGCTCTTCTTCAGCTCTTCGATTTTCGCCTTTGGAATGGTCAGCTGCTTTCGATCGGCAGCTTTCAGCACGACTTGTGCGTCCGACTGGCTCTCCAGCAGGCCATTCAGAACAGTGCCATCGGTTGTCACGACGGTCCACGTTGCAAACTTGTCGTCGATTTTCAAAGATGGCTGCACCACATGCTGCAGCAGTTCTGACATGTGAACATATTTGCGGCTGATATCCTTGAGCGTCGGGCCGACGGACAGGGCAGCATTGTCGATATCGTGGCAGGCTCGACAGCGCGCTGCGTCACTGAAGAAAATCAGCCGGCCGCGGAGTGCATCGCCGGTTTGAGAAAGCACGAGTGACGGCTCAAAGGTTCTTCCCAGTGTTTTCTTACGCTGCGATTCCGGGATGAAATGGTCGAACAATCCTCGTACATCGCTGCTGGAATTCCGGACCGCTTCAACTGCTGTCTCACGATCCGCAATTGTCAGCTCGCCGGCGTGCAGCCGAGCCATCAGGGCAAGTGATCCTTCGGTGCTGCCGACGAGATTCTGAATCGCCTCGTGGCGGGCATCGGCATCGGGAGTCTTCCGAGTTAACAATGCCAGTGCCATCGACTGCGGAGAACCGCCGACCAGCGGATCGGAGCGCTCAGCGGAATGATCGGCCGGCAACGAACGGATCCATTGCTCGATGAGTGAGATTCCGTCACTGTCGGCCACTTGTGATCCGATGTACGGCATTCGAGCGTACCCCAGTTTCGACATGCGGTACATCATCACAGATCGAAACGGGTCCCCTGACACAATCAGCTTTGCATCCTTCATTCCAAATGTGCCGATGCCGGTTCCCTTATTCGTATTCATCTGATCGAACGGCAGGTCACGAGTCACAAAGAAGGACACAATCGCGTTTCCACCCTTGTGAT
>JANNGQ010001258.1:0-4965 GCA_031403975.1 Planctomycetota bacterium | reverse complement strand
GGGTTGCCTTCCTCTCTGCATTTACCCTGGAGTTTTTTTCAGCTGTCGGGACTGCTGTTGTTGCCGTGATTATCGGCGTCACGTCCCGAACTCGCCACAGAACCTCACCTGTCAGCAGATCCGTCATTTCAACGGAGTCTTTTGTGCGGAGGCAGATCCAGTTCAGTTCGGCTCCGCAGATTCGACGGTCTCGTCCGCCGCTGGTCAGCGCAAGAGAGTTGAATTCTGCAAATCCGCGGCCTTTCATTCCCGGAATCCGGGTACTCGCCGTGGTGTCAGGAATCCGGCGGTTCCAGAGCCATCTCCGGTCAATCGCGGAAAACGCCGAGATACTGTCGGCTGTCTGCAGTACCAGCACACTACCAAACCGGGACAACCTGTCACGAGACTGCGGCATCAGACTTTCCGCCGCATGGGTATTCAGACTCCAGTCGCTGCCTGTCGGATCTGCAACAGACCGCGCCGTCAGGACGCCCGGTTCACGCCGCAATGTCCAGTCAAATGCCGTGAGGAACCCATCGTCGCTGCTGCAGGGACTGACGGTCCGTTCATTGTTCTGTCGAAATGGCATCGCACTGACCGTGCTCACGGGAACAACCGTGTACGACCGTGCGGATTGCTCACGCCATCGGTCGGCAATGAGATCTCGAGCATCCGGTGCAGGGTCCGTTACGTCGCCTGAGACATCTGTCGTCAGTTCGTGTCGAAGCACCTTGAACAGTCCTCGAGATAACTCTGCCGCCGCTCGATCGTCCACGGCTCGTTTGTCGAGCAGAACCTCCATGCGATCGAGCAGTCCCGACATGGTTGTGCGATCGTCCGCGCTATGGGCTGCTGCAGGATCACGACCCTCCAGGATGAGCTGCAGAGTCGTTTCTCCGGCGATACCGGCCTGCAGATGAGACTCCGCTCGTCGCAGGCATTCATCCCGCAGCGCCGGCGCATGCAGACGGAGCAGGTCGGCATCGGAGAGCCGCAGGAACTGAGGCAGGAGCGCGGCTGAAAGTTCGGGACCAGCATCGGCGAGTATTCTGCGCAATTGCTGGAGTACCCATGCCTTCAGCGGACGCTGCAGGCGCGATCCGGAAATGGTCGGATCGGAAGAGATCAGCGGACTCGCCGGCGACTTCAGTGTCTCAAACAAAACGTCACGCTCAGGGATTTCGACAGCCAGAACGGCCTCGTCGAGTTCCAGCGATTCGAACAGCATCATCGCGGACTCAACGGCGGACAGATTCGTCGAACGATCAAGCAGCAAATACTGACTGACGGCCCGTTCCTGATCGGAGTATGCAAGCTGACTGATCTCCAGGAGTGCCGCCTCTGCATTCTCTGATTCCCGGACAAACCTGCCGGTCGCGATCCGGAATCTCAATCGACGAATGTCATCGGCATTCAGTGCGTTTTCCGGCGTTGCTGCCAGTGCCGCGGAGGCCTCTTCCAGTCGCCCGGTTTCCGCAAGGAACAGCGAATGCTTCAGGCCGTCCTGCCCCGGCTGCGGCAACGGCCTGGATGGCGATAGTCTTGCGAGATGATCAGGAGCGTAGCTCAGAACATCATCACCCGCAGCGAACAGTCCGCCCGAACTGAACGCGGGACGAAGGCCCCTCAATGCGTCGGCCAGATGGCCGTCCCTGAGATTCAGCGGCTGAATCGAGCCATCGGACATCGGGATCAACAGATGCTCCCCGCGCCGGACGGCTCTGCCAACCGGCACACACTCCGGCTGATCCCGCGATGTCGTCCAGAGTTTCTGCATGCCGTCGATCTGCCACCCTGTGATCGTTTCTGCCGACGCAACCACGAGCATCGTGGTGTCCGAATACAACAGCGCCCTGGCGTGATCGGAATTGGATTTCAGTCGAAGCTGGCCATCCACGGGATTCAGAGCCGTCATCTGGTGCGACTCGGATGAGATCAGAATCAACGTGTCCGCCGCGAGAAGCGGGGGCTCAGAACGCCACACGGCATCGAACGGCAGCAGCGGTCGCGTAAGAATCGATGAGTTTCGACTGGCTCTCAGCCGCGGGCTGCTGCCGGACGGCAACGGCATTCGACGTGCCCAAATGGTTGTGCGTGTTACCTGATCAACGGCACACACCCAGCCAGTTGTCGTCGTTGCGATGACCAGTCCCTGTGACACCAGGATTCTGGAGGCCAGCATCAGCCGCACGGGATCCTGGGTGATCGGGATTTCCGGATAGACGAGTGGCGTGGTCCAGCGGAGTGCTCCGGTTTCTGCTGACAGGCAGACCAGCTGTATCTCGCCGTCCTTTTCAATCACCGAAAACAAATCGCGGCCTGAAACTGCCGGTGGACCAGCAAACCAGGCTTTAGCCAGTTCGTTGCCGAATCGCTTCTCCACCGGAATTCCACCAGCCGTCCACAAGCGGCGGCCCGTCTGCTTTTCAAACGCCGCCAGTTCCCACTGTCCCATCCGCAGAGCCTCGCCGCGGCGCTGCAGGAATCGCAACTGTATCGCATTTTCACGTTGTTCTGTCGGCTGAATGTCACTGGCCGGACAAACTGCGAATAAGCGCAGCGGATCCGACGACATTCGTCCGACGAGTTCGTTGCGATGCAGCAAGCCGACTTCCGACGAGTTGTTGATCTGTTCTTCATTGAACCTCTCAGGTCCGAAGCCCGAGCCATCGGAATCCGCCGCCGTTTTCCCTCGCCGGCCAATGATGCGCGTCCATAGCTGCTCGCCTGAGCCGGCGTCAAACGCCGATATCGAATCGGGCGTCCGGACAAAGACCTGGGCGTCGTCAATTACCGGTTCCCAGGCCGACCACGGTACAAATCCTGATGTCGCCGCGACCTTGACGAATTCCTGCGACACATGCTTCGTGTTCGCTGGCAGTGGCAGTGAAGCCACCCACTGTAAATGTTGCGGCATCAGCTCCCGTGCAGCACTCCCAGTCCGAGTTGCAGGTGTCAACCCGCCGAGGTTCTGCGCCTCTGTCGGTGCTCCGTCAGGCGAGGATTGCCGGGGTCCATGTGCTTCCGTCACCGGGGTTTGCATTTTCGAACGAAGTTGCTCCGCCGCAGACCGGAAGTGCAGTGCAGCTCGTGCACTCAGCAAAGGTGAGAGCCAGAACTCTGCGCCATGCCGGTGACCGCGGTCCGCATGCACGGCAGCCAGAAAAAGATGAGCCTTCCAGGAAGCTTCAGTACCGGCATTTCGATGCAATACATTGATCAATTGACTGGTCCTTCCGGATTCCAACGCCCGTTCCAATGCGGCTGTGGCAGCGGAATCATCAGTTCGCATGTCCAGCTGAAGCTGAGGCGAGAATTCCAGCATCCGCAGGACGAGTCCTCGATGGAGCGGTACAAATGTCCCGCGCGGTTCAGGCACCATCAGTATCGGGTCAGCGGATCGCAGCGTCGTCAACAGTTCGCGAACGGTCACAGTATCATTCCCTTTCGCCGCCCCGGCCAGCTGCTGCAATTGCTGCGCGATCCTCCGATCGGAATACAGTCGTGGCAGATCATCGTCCGGTTTTTCATCGGACTGAACGACAGACGGCTGTTGTGCAGTGATCATCGCCGGATTCGCCAACACCACCGAAAGCCAAGTGAAACCAGCGAATACGAACACCACTGTTCGGAGTCTGCCCGGCAACATTCTCAAGGGGCTGAGACCACAGCCAGTTCCTGACGCAACTGAAGTTCCGGGGGGTCGAACCTGAATCTCCCGACTTCGGCCAGGGAGACTTTTGCGATGCTGTTCTGACGCGGTGATAAGACGCATGTGGTGAGTTGCTGCTGTTGTGTGCATCGCTGATCCTCGGGCAGTCAACGCGGACCGCCCGTTGATCAGACGGATCACGCTGCCGAAACGTATCACAGATTCAGCGTTCTCAGGTAGCCCGTGTCCCGCGTGGCCCCGGCGGAACCCGTTTTGTTGCTCCCGGGCCTCTGCATTTCGCTCGATTTCGGCGTGTTCCTCGATGCAATGTTAACGCCAGATACCACTTAGGACTGGGACAGGAATAAGTGGGGCACGATTCCATCGTGCCGAGCACGTTAGAAACGTGCTCCACGTCCGGAAGGCGACAGTTATTTCTTAGCCGGTCCTTAGGCAGTTCCAGTCTGGGTCTGGCGGCAATGGAGATACTCATACTTCGCGGCCATAAGTGAAACGTAGCCACGCTCGCCAGAGCGTGGGTTTTCGGGGTTGCAGTTGCCTAGGCTCTGGCGAGCGTGGCTACAACCTGGATGTCTCACTTTGCTCCGCATGCGGTGAAACTGTAGCTGAAGTCGTGAAACTTCGGGCCGGAACTCTCACAAGTTCCGCTACACCGATTCTGAAAACGCTCTAGCATGCCCGGATGCCTCAAGTGCTGCTTCCGAATCTGCTTTTTGAAAACGAGCTCGACCGCCGAGTCGTCTGTGTGTCATCGACCGCGAAACGCGCCGTCGCAGAGCGGAGTCATCTGATGGGACTCCTGTCTCCGGCCGGCAGCGGGCCCGGCGATACCGTTGTCGTCCCGGAAAATGGAATGCCCCGGGATCTTCCTCCCGTTCTCAAGTCTGTGAGGTTCGTTACCGCAGAATCCTTCCGATGCGACGATTCGAACCATGCTGACTTCTGTCCGTGGGGATGGAGTCACGAAGCCGTGCAGTTGGGTCACCAAATGCAACTTCGCTTTGACGCCCCCGACTCAAACATCGTCCGGCTGATCAACAGCAGAGAATTCCTTGCCCCGTTCGACAACTGTGTGGACGTCGCTTCCTTCACCGGGCGGGCTGCAGTTCCGCATGCAGATTCAGCAGAAACTCCGAGTTGCGACCTGATGCCTGTCCATGACTTGAATCGCCGACCGTTCGGAGTCCTCTGTTGGTCCATCCACGATGTTCATACAGCGTTGTCACGGTTTGCGGAACTTGTGAGAGTTCCGGCCCGAAGTTTCACGACTTCAGCTACAGTTCACCGCATGCGGAGCAAAGTGAGACATC
>JANNGQ010001257.1:0-1930 GCA_031403975.1 Planctomycetota bacterium | reverse complement strand
TGGTCTGAAGTTCCCAGAATTCCTCCGCGGTCTCAATTACGGCCCGGTTTCCCAGCCATCCCACATGGTCGACGCGGAAGCCCGCATGCCGCACTCGCCTCGACAGTTCAAGCGACCCGAGCCCATGGTGCTCCGAGCCGGCCGGGCCTTCCAGGCTGCTGTGGGGAAGGTTTGCGCGCACGAGTCCGTCGAGAAACTCGCAGGCGCGTAGCTGCCGGCCACGAAGCTCGATGATGTGATCGAAGATGCGCCGCAAGGCCGCGGCGACACCGGCAGAGGACAGCAACGGCGCCCCGTCTCCGACTGCCACCACCAGGCGACCTCCGGGGCGCAGGGCTTTGTGCATCTGCACCAGGGCCGCGTCCGGATTCGGGAAGTGCCGCAGGGCGAATAGCGATACCGCGGTATCGAAAGAAGCGGCGTCCACTTCCAGATGCTCGGCGTCCATCCGGCGGAATTCGACGCGCCCGGAGAGTTTCGCCTGATCGGCCTTGGCACGCGCATGGGCGAGCATTCCCTCGGAGAGATCAATGCCGGTAACCCGGCCCGACTCACCGACCTGATTCGCTGCATGCAGCGCCATGATGCCGGTGCCGGTGCCGATGTCGAGCACACGGTCGCCCGGCCGGAATTCCGCGAGAGCAGCAATGCGCCCGACATACCCGCCGGAATACCGCCCCACGAAACGATCATAGGGATCCGTCACCGGGTCATAGCTGTCCGCATCGGCGTGCTTGATTGCGTCTGTGTCGGCCTGCGTGTTTGTCATCGGTCCCTTCCTTGTTTGTGTAACGAAGTCCGTGTTAGTGGTTCGTGCGGTCGTTTCCCCGGGAGTCGACAAACTGATCCGCGAGGTCAGCCGTGACCGGGATGGAGTTCGCTCCCATCGAAGCTCACGCGTCAGGGCAAGATCGCCACGATTGGTTCGGTAATTCTTCGGTAAACCTCCGCTGAGGGATGCCGCTCAGTCTGGCTGACTGTCAGCTGAATTTCGAGATTTTGAAGAGCGGGGACAATATCGAGGCATTCTGCGCCACCGGCCCGTGCTGCATCGCAGACCGCTTTCGTATACATTTCGAACGGGTATGGTTTGGTCGTCAGCCCTTGCAAGATGGGAAATGGGATGACAACGAGGCGGATGGACTGCGTTTTGGCCAACGCAATCATGTCGGCCAGGCACGCTTTCGATTTCATCCACAAAGGATTGGTCGAATCAAATTTTTTCGCTATCAGCCCGCGGTATTGATCGATACTGTACGTCGCTCCCTTCAGGAGCTGAAACCGCGTCCATGCCAGATTGTATGCCGCGCTTGATTCGCGTGCCGCCGCTGCAAAACTACCCCAGAGACCGGTTCTGACATCCGGGGAGATGACTACATCTCCTTTCACAGAGAAGGGGGGCGGTTCGGTATCATTTTCAACATACAGCAGGAGAGCGGCTTGAGGTTTCAACGGGAGGACTCGTTCTTTGAATCTCCAATACTCCTGACAGGTATTGTAGCCGGGAACACCGAGATTAATGACATCGACAGACGAGCCAATTTTTTGTTGCAAGCGCACGGCAAGCTGTTCCGCCAGCGTTTCATTGTCGCGAACACCTTGACTAAAAGCGAATGAGTCCCCAACGACCACCAGGCGAAAATGGGGCTGCTGTCTGGCCAACTCCTTGCCACGAAACCCTTCGGAGTTAATGGTGACTGGCACCCCTGCGTACAATCCGCTGAATCCCGGCCGCAGTTCATAAACAGTTCCGGGATTCGTACTCGGAATATAAGCGCGCCCATCCAGGTACCATGGGACGTACCCGACTATTCTGAGGATTCCCTCCAGCAGCAGCAAGATTACGACTACTGCTGGCACTGAGATTAAGAACAGGTTTCTTAGAAGTCCCAAGAGAATCTCCTATATCAGCTCAATCGCCAAGCGCGAT
>JANNGQ010001256.1:0-3137 GCA_031403975.1 Planctomycetota bacterium | reverse complement strand
CAAAACTCCGCTTCTGCCGTACTACAGCGATCATCGTTTCGCTGTTTATGATGGAATCTGCACTGGAATCGGGCGCTGAGGCCTCGTGTGGTGAGTATCTTCACACCGCGGCAGGGAACCACAACGAGGGGAGTCGGGCTTCCACGGACCTGGCTGGAACAGATTTGATTCCCTGGACGAATGTTGTCTCCGAATTCAGCCGGCAGTCCGCACGACGTGAGCCTTTGCATCTCCCCTGTTCGGGCCCGGAATGCCGGCGGGGATCGAAACGGCCGATGATGCCGGTCGTGCCGCTGACCGTCGTGTCTCATCGAATTGACGGATCTTTGGCACCCTGGATCGGTCCGAACGGGATTGATGTGTCCGAATGGCGTACCGCTCGATCCACTTCCGAGCGTGCTGATCGAGGATTCCCGCTGCGGATCGAAGTGCCTCCGGAAGAGTTCCGCTGAAGACGCCGAACAGGCTGCCTGCCTGCCTGCCTGCCGTCCGTGGGCAAGACCCGGTGACAGGTCGGAAGCCTGTCCGGGAGTGCTGCAGACTTCCAGGAACTTGACTTCGATTTCGCCACCGGCTGATACCCGCCCGCCTGCATCGCTGCGCGACGGAATTCTCCCGGTTTCCCATCGGCTCCACTGTGAAACGGATCATCTCATGTCAGGATCAATCGCCGCTTCGGAGGCTTCACCGGTCAGTCCGGTTCCGAAGAAAACAGTTCGCAGAGCCATCGGACCGAAGCTGCGGATTCTGTTCAATGTCGTGCTCGGATTGATCGCGATCATCTCGGCCAACAGCATCTATCTGGCCGGTGTCACATTCATGGAGTGGTGGACATCGCAGACTTTTCAGGACCTGTTTTATGAATGGATGTTTCTTGTCCATATCGTCCTCGGGACACTCGTCGTCGTTCCTTTCATCATCTTCGGAGCGGTCCATATCCGGAACACAAAGGACCGCAAGATCCGCCGGACCGTAATGATCGGTTATGTGCTTTTCTCTGCCTGCATCATTGTGCTTGTGTCCGGATTCCTGCTGCTTCGGAGTTTTGTGGATCTGAAGAGCCCGGCCGCCCGCGCAACGATGTATTGGCTGCACGTCGGAGGCCCTGTTGTGGCCGGCTGGCTGTACTGGATGCATCGACTGGTCGGGCCGAAAATGCGGGTTAAGCAGGGCCTGATCTGGTTTGGCCTGGCGGGTGCGACCGCGGTCGTGATGCTGATTCTGCAGGCTCAGGATCCGCGCGAATGGAACGTGGTCGGACCGAAGGAAGGCGAGCAGTACTACTTTCCATCTCTGGCCCGCACGGCGACCGGGAATTTCATTGATGCGGAAACACTCGATATGAATGACTACTGTCTGAAGTGCCACAAGGATTCGCACGCAGAGTGGTCAAAGAGTGCTCATCGATTCAGTTCATTCAACAATCCTGCGTACCTCGCGAGCGTCGCCGAGACTCGGGAAGTGTCGCTCAAGCGAGACGGCAACGTACAGGGATCCCGCTTCTGTGCCGGGTGCCACGATCCGGTACCGTTTTTCAGCGGAGCGTTCGACGATCCGAAGTTTGACATGCTGAAACATCCGACGTCGCAGGTCGGAATTTCCTGTACCGTCTGCCACGCGATCACTCATGTGAACAGTGATCGTGGCAACGCGGACTACACGATTGAAGAACCCATTCATTACCCGTTCGCGAAGAGTGACAACGCAATTCTGCAGTGGGTCAACAATCAACTGGTAAAGGCGAAACCGTCGTTTCACAAGAAGACGTTCCTGAAACCACTGCACAAGACGGCCGACTTCTGCGGTGCCTGCCACAAGGTTCATCTGCCGTTTGCCCTGAATCATTACAAAGAATGGCTGCGCGGCCAGAACCACTACGACAGTTGGCTGCTGAGCGGCGTGTCCGGACACGGTGCCCGCAGCTTCTATTACCCGGAGAAGGCTCAGACGAACTGCAACGGCTGCCATATGCCGCTGGCAGAATCCGGGGACTTCGGAGCGCAGTTCTTCGATGACACTGGCAAATTGAAGACTCACAATCACTTCTTCCCGTCCGCCAACACCGGGTTGAACTGGCTGACGGACAACGATGACGTGATCAAGTCCCATCAGGAATTCCTGAAAGGCATCATGCGCGTCGACCTGTTCGGTGTACGGGAAGGCGGATCTGTCGGCGGGGCTCTGACCGCTCCGCTTCGTCCCGAGGTTCCCACGCTGAAACCGGGGAATACCTACCTTCTGGAGTCCGTCATCCGCACCGTAAAGATGGGTCATCACTTTACACAGGGCACAACTGACTCGAACGAGATCTGGCTGGAGGTTCTTATCAATGCCGGCGATCAGAAGATCGGAGCCAGCGGCGAAATGCTGCCGGACAACAGCGTCGATCCCTGGTCCCACTTTGTCAATAACTTCATGCTCGATCGTCACGGCAACCGGATCGACCGCCGGAACGCTCAGGACATTTTCGTGCCGCTGTACATGCACCAGATACCCCCTGGCGCGGGGCAGACAGTTCATTACAGTTTCACGATGCCACAGCAGGTTGCGGCGCCCGTGCAGGTCAAGGTCCGGCTGTTGTATCGCAAGTTTGACTCCGCCTACATGGAGTTCGTCGACAAGAAATCCGCAGAACTCGGACGTCCGATCAAGGGTCACAAGCCCGGCCAGACATATCGCAATGAACTGCCGATACTGGTACTCGCCGAGGACTCGGTGACGTTTCCAGTGGAAGGTGTCACGGCTGAGGTCACCAATGCCGATCGGGATGTCCCGGAATGGCAACGATGGAATGACTATGGAATCGGCATGCTGCTGAAGGGAAAGGCAGAACTCAAACAGGCAACCGAAGCATTCACTCATGTCGAGTCATTGAAACGTTTCGACGGGCCTCTCAATCTGGCTCGCACTCTGTTTGCCGAAGCCGGAGAAGGACAGCTGGATGCTGCGGCTGCGGCCGTTCAACGGGCAGCAGAGTACAAAGATCCGCCCGCACCGCCGTGGACTCTGGCGTGGCTGAGCGGAGTGATCAATCGCCAGCAGGGACACCTGGAAGAGGCAGAAGCCAACTTTCGTCAGGTGCTGGAATACCGGACGGAGGATACCGTGAAGCGCAAGTTTGACTTCAGCCAGGACTA
>JANNGQ010001255.1:0-4141 GCA_031403975.1 Planctomycetota bacterium | reverse complement strand
CTGAGTATCATCTGATCGATGAAAATCATGTCACAATTACGGCCTATAATATCGAACCCGACGGAATAGAGGCCAGGGCCGTGGAGGTCACATACGAGCGAACGATCACGCCGGGAGACCGTTGATCGTGGATATCTTACTGGTTTCTTGTGGGGCAGGCTTCCAGCCTGCCTGGAATTGAAAAAAAGCAAGTGCTTTTGAATCGACGAGGCAGGCTGGAAGCTTGCCCCACGATAAGGCCGACAGTTGCCCGGTCCAGCCTGGCAATCAACGCACAGGGAAGACGAGCCAATCCCGCTGCGGGATTGTGATCACTTCGCTGCCTTTCCCCATTGGGCATAGGGAACCGGGCTGAGGAATGCCTGATTTTCCAGCGGAGCACCTTTGCCGAGTTCGCTGATGAATGGTGTCAGGAAGAGGAATCCTGCGTAGCCGGCCAGCAGCGGGACCATCAGCAGTTTGATGCTCCAGCGGAACGGAAACCAGGCAGCTCGATCGCGACTCATTCCGCGGTGGTAGGCCCAGGCCACAAGAATCCTGGAAGGATAAGTAAGCAGGATAAAGAACGGCGTCAGCACCAGCATCGCGTCAGCGGGCAAGAGCTTGATTTTTGTGAGGTACAACGGAAACGTCATCGCATACATCAGCACAGTTGTCAACATCCAGCTCAGTGGTGCATTGCGGATGACTCGCCGTGCCGCGCTGATGCTGAAGATCGAACGGAACTTCCCGGTGACGGCCTGATGCACCTGCAGCAGCGGCAGCCACGCAGTCACCGGAATCATCAGCACGATGCCGAGAAACGAGAGAAGTCCGAAGATCGGATTCGTGCGGCCGGGAGCGGAATACGCGACCAGCAGACCGGTCGGAATCAGCAGCCAGATCACGGCTCCGAAGAACGCTTTGAGTCCGATCCAGAAATGATGCACAGGCTTAACGACCTGCAGCACCTGGTCGGTACCGCGTGACATGTATTGCCGACCCTCCTGCCTGAGTACCTGCCTCAACATCCAGAGCAAATTCTTGATCGGTCGCAGGAAGCATCCAATTGTTCCGCCACGGGCGATCGCCAGGATCAGATGAACGGCGATGATCGTCTGCAGGATTCTGAGATTGGACTGCATCCCGACGACACGAGGATCAGAGGGACTAAGAATCACGGCAGCGTCGCTGACTCGTGTGGACTGAATGGCGACGGGAACGAGGAACAGCACGGTGAAGAAACAGATGACTCCCAGTCTCGGGGCCAGAACCATCAACGGAAATCCATCGCGCAGCCGTCCGCTCTCGCCGACTCTCCGCTGCGGGTCGATCAGATAGCCCAGCGTGAGGATGTTCAGTCCAGGGATGGCGGCGAGGATCGCCAGAAGCAGAACCAGGCAGACCGTTCCGAACCCGAGGTGGATACACCATGCGGCGGTCCGGATCGGCTTCCAGATCCCGGGGAATCGCCCCGGCCCCATGCGTTCCTCGAGAAGTGCGACCCCCTGGGGCGTCTCGACCTCGATCGCAACGACATCGAGAAGTCCTGGAAGCGGGTCGGTCAGGAGTGTGCTCATGGCGGTCTGCTGTGCGGGCGGGAAACACATGCTCCATTCGGCCGGCCCGACCGAAAATTGGCCTTCGGATGCCAAGTTTCCGGTCGATGATACGAAGAACGTCGCGTAGAACGGTCTGATCCGGCACAATAACGAACCCGGCGACCGGTCAGGTAGATGAGATTTCCCGGCATCTTGGGCCGTTTCATATTTTCCGGAGTGCGGAAGTCGCCAGCGGCCTGCCGTTATACGATTGACTGGCCGGTGATGCTGAACCCGTAGATTCTGTCGGGAGTCATTATGCGAACCTTCGCCGTCCTGTTTGCCGTCGGAGTTGTCTTCCTCGTCCTGAAAGTTGTTCAGGTCGCTGGTCGTGTTGACGTTTCGACAACGGCACCGGTTGCCGTCGCAGCGGAACAGCGAGTTGACACATCGGTCGGGAAGCTGAATGACTGGTTCCGCCGGCACTGGGAAAACGAACGCGCGGCTGTCGCCGGTCCTGCCGATGATCTGACGGTGTTCCGTCGACTGTCATTGTCACTCTTCGGCACTGTGCCTTCGCTGGAAGATATCCGGACGTTCGAAGCCGACACCGAGCCTGATCGGATTGATCGCTGGGTCGTACACATGCTGCAGGATTCCCGCTACAGCGACTACTTCGCGGAACGACTGGCTCGCAGTCTTGTCGGCGTTGAGCAGGGGCCATTCATTGTCTTTCGACGCGACCGTCTGACGTCCTGGCTGGCTGAGCAACTGCGAAACGATGTGTCCTGGTCCGAGATGACTCGGGATCTGATTGCGGCCGAAGGGCTTTGGACCGATCAGCCTGCGGCGAATTTCATCACGATGGCGCGGATTGACGACGAAGGTCTCGATGAAAACAAACTCGCCGGCCGATCCGTCAGAACATTCCTGGGACAGCGCATCGACTGTGCTCAGTGCCACAATCATCCGTTTGATCCGGAATGGCAGCAGGCCGATTTCGAAGGACTGGCGGCGTTCTTCGGCCAGGCCGCGATCTCACTCGGCGGAGTCACTGATTATCCGCTCGACAACGACAAGAAGGACGTCGTGTACAAGGTCACTGATCCTGGCATGAGCGAAGACGACGCCCGGACGATTCCGGCGGCAGTGCCGTTTCATCCGGAGTGGCTTCCTTCCCAGGGCGGTCTTCGACATCGTCTGGCCGATTGGATCACTCACAGAGACAATCGTCGGTTCCAGCGGGCCATCGCCAACCGCCTCTGGGGATTCATGTTTGGCAAACCGCTGCATGATCCTGTGGATGATCTGCCCCATCCGGTTGAAGGAGACGAAGATGCTCTCGACATACTGGGAGCGGAGTTCCGTGCCCGCGGCGACAGGTTGAGCACATTGATCCGCATGATTGCGCTGTCGGATGTGTTCCGCCTTTCATCCGAATCGTCAGTGGCAACTGATGAAGACTATGCGGTTCAGGTCCGGGCCTGGTCAGTGTTCCCGCTCGTAAGGCTGCGGCCCGAGCAGGTGATTGGCTCCTTGTATCAGGCGGGCCACATTCGCACGATCGATCAGAATTCCAACCCCTTCGTCCGAGTGCAGAAATTCGGCAACGAAAACGACTTCCTCAAAGAATACGGAGATCTCGGCGACGACGAACTTCTCCAGCAGGTCGGCACGATTCCGCAGGCCCTTCTCCGCATGAACGGTCGGTTCACGGCCGAACTGAGCAAGGTCGATACTCTGTCCGCCGCGTCTCAGATTCTGAATTTCTCAGCCGACGACTGTGCGGTTGTTGAAAACAGCTATCTGGCGTGTCTCTGCCGTCGGCCGACTGTCGAGGAACTCACGTTCTTCACAGATATGCTGAACAGTCACAAGCCAACCGATGACAATGACTCGCAGGAATCGTCGATTCCGGTCCGGGATCGTGACGAGGTCATGCAGGATCTGTTCTGGACTCTGTTCAACAGTCCGGAGTTTTCGTGGAATCACTGACACGGTCATGTCCGTCCGTAGCTTGGGCCCATCTGGCCCGAGCGATGCTATGTTATGCATCTTTGTTTGATCACGTCACGAGCAAAAAACCATCAGAATGAACGGGCCAGATGGGCCCATCCTACGAGTGCTTTGCATTTTCCAGGGCTCCGCATATGAAACCCGCAAATCCACTTTCACGCCGACACCTGATGCAGTTCCTGTCGGCCTGCGGTGTATCGCTCGCCCTGCCCGGAATGTCGTCACGAGCCACGTCGCGGCGGCGCGACGAACGGCCTAAGTCTCTGATCACGCTCTGGATGAACGGCGGGATGAGTCAGCTGGAAACCTGGGACCCGCATCCGGGAACTCCTTCCGGCGGCGAGGTCAAAGACATCGCAACAACGGCAAAGGACATCCGCATTTCGGAGATGCTCCCGCAACTTGCCGAACAAATGGCATCGTGTCTTCTGATCCGGTCGCTCACGTCGAAGGAAGGTGATCACGAACGAGGCTCCATGTTCGTGAAGACCGGTTACCGGCCGGAGCCGACTCTGAAATATCCGACGCTGGGGGCGATCGCCGCTCATGAACTGCCGGATGCTCGCATCGAGATTCCTCAATACGTCGCGCTCGCGTCAGACCGG
>JANNGQ010001254.1:0-8248 GCA_031403975.1 Planctomycetota bacterium | reverse complement strand
AGCTCTTCGGCCCACGCCAGTCCATGAGCCAGACTGCGGAGATTGTGACTGGCCAGCGCGGGTCGCAGCCACTGATGATTCTCCATCAGACGACGGCACAAGCGTTCGTAACAGTCATCCGACTGCCATTTGCGGCGATAGACGGGAACCGGCCAGCCGCGATACTCGGCCATAATGTTTTCATAGTCCCAATACGCGCCTTTGACGAGCCTGATCCAGACCGGAGTTTCTCGTTTCTTCGCCCAGTCGAGCATCCGCTTCAGGTCGTTCTCCGCTGATTCCAGATAGGTCTGCACGACGATGCCGCAGTCAGCGTAGTCGCGGAACTCGTCTTCCATCAGGACTCGACGAAAAATCTCGAACGTGATCTCCCGGTAGTCGTTCTGCTCCATGTCGATATGGACGTAGGCATTGTTCTCCCGAGCGACCCGCAGGATCGGTCTGAGCCTCCCGGAGACCCGCCGAATCGTCCCTTCGGCATCAATCGGCGCGAATTGGCTGTCGAGTGCCGACAGCTTCACACTGACGTTGACTCGCGGAATGCGACGCTCCTGGTCGGAATCCAGCAGCAGGTCGTCGGGCCAGTCATTGACCTGCTGTGACATGCCGGTGATCAGGTCGATGTAAGCCTGCTGATACCGGTCGGCTTCCTGTTCGCTGATGATGGCTTCGCCAAGCAGGTCGAGCGTAAACGCGAACCGGTTGCGGCGGATCCTGCGGACGGACTGCAGGACTTCTTCGACGTTGGCACCGGCGATGAATCGTCTGGCCATTCTGGCGGCATTCGTGCGAGCGTTGTACGCCAGTGCCCGGCTGAGAATGCTGTTGCTGGTCGAAAGATTCAAACCCAGTCGAGCGGCCCACGGGAGCTTGTCGCGGACGTCTTCGAAGTATTCGTCCAGATGCCGCGCGATGGCAACATGGTCCTTCAGCATCGGCAGCACATCGACGAAACGGAACATCTGGACTTTGACCGCTTCATCGCCCATCGCCCACGACATCAGCCGGTCTTCCCACCAGCGACCGTGGAAGATCGACGGCGACCGATGCTGAAGCCGTCCAAACAGCTCGCGACCGATCTCCTGAGTCCGTTTTTCGACGCGGTTGTCGGGCGAACTGCTCTTTGCTGCCTTCTTGGCCATACTTCCTCTGGAGACGGTTCCGGTTCGTGGCGTCGATCTGATTCAGCGGCGGATTCTACGGGCATTCGGGCATTCGGAAAGGACCGGGCGGATGATTCCCGGAATGTCCGCGTGATTGCGGGCGTTTACCAGCGATTCCCCGAACGCCATTCCTGGATGCTGACCGCCTTTTCGCCCGCCACGACGATGTGATCGATCAGAGGGATGCCGATGATCTCTGCTGCAGATTCCAGACGCTCGGTGACGCTGATGTCCTGATCGCTGGGAGTCGGATCGCCGGACGGATGATTGTGGACGACCAGAATACAGTTCGCAGCATCACGGATCGCCGGGCGAAACACTTCGCGCGGATGGACCAGACTATTTCGCAAAGTCCCTACGGTGATCTGATGCGAAGCGATCGGCTGGTTTTTGGTGTCCAGAGTCACCATGTGGAATTCTTCCTGCTTCGCCTCTTTTGCAAGGCGTTGAAACCGGCTCAGACAAAACCGGATCGCAGTTCCCGGGCTCGTGATGCGGATCCGCTCGCGGAATCCTTCATCCATGGCAGCGGTCACGCGCCGGCCGAGTTCGATGCCGGCCATGATCTGGCAGAATGCAGGTTCGCTGACCGCGCTGCTGAACTCTTTCAGTTCGTGCAGACTGAGTCCCGGCAGCGACTCCAGTCGCTCACCCAGCCGCGCGGCGATCCGTTCGCCGGATTGCAGTGCCGATTCGCCTTTTCGACCCGTGCGAATCAGGATGGCCAGCAACTCCCCCAGCTTCAGTTGTGCGGCACCATGCAGCACAAGCCGCTCGCGAGGTCGTTCCTCAACCGGCGACTCGGTGATCTGAGTTCCATGAACCTGCGAGTGGACCCACGAGTCTGCCTCGAACTGATCCGGACGGCCTTTCCAGCGATACCGCAGGCCCTCAGGCGTTTCCACCAGTTGCAGCGTTCCCTGTCTCACCAGTTCATTCACAATGACACGAGTTGTCTGAGGATGCTCACCCCCGGTTGATTCCCTGATCTGTTCGAGCGCAAACTCCGAGTGTTCCTGCAGACGGGTCATTACCGTCTGATAGATCTGCTTGCGATCAGGCTTTGGATGATGCGGCATTAGACGTGACGGTGCTGAGTTGCCAGGATCGCGGCAGCATCCTCCTTGTTAAGGGCGGCGGGTGACCTCTCCTTCGGCGGCAGTCTACCGACGATTTTCGTCATCTGCCAACGATGGGGAAAAACGAATTGTTTATTGGCAAGCCGCAGGCGACGATGTCCCTCGTGTTGCTGATGATGATCGGCCTGATAATCCGTCAACGCAATGAACTGAACCGTCTCACCCGTCCTTCACCTGGCCTGTTGACAATGAAACCGCACGTCCCGTTTGACTCGTTCAGCAGAATCAATCGTCGCGACTTCTTCCACGCTTCGGCGGCCACGGCGCTCGGGGCATCAAGCGTTTCGACGTGCGGACTGAGTGCGGCACTGACGGCCAGCAACGCCGGTCATGCGACTTTCAGGGCCGGCGATCTCACCGCAGTGATCGGCGACAACTCGGCCGAAGGCGAGCATCGCGCGGGTTACAACGGCGTGTGGAGCCTGCAACATTCATCAGGGACTCGCAGCGTCTTCGTGCCCGCAGTTGCCGGGCTGAATCTGGAACATATCGTCACCGGCGAACAGCTTGAGGACGGGAAGAAATTCTTTGAGCCCCGCAATGCACCCATGAGTTTCAGGCAGCTCAGCGAAACCGAAGCGGAACTGCACCAGCCGCCGACACCCACGTTTCACGTTGAAAGCTGGACGCGATTTCAGCTCGTCGCCCCGCACTATCTCGATATGAGTTTCCGGTGCTTGGCGCACTTGCCCGTATTCCCACGGGGTTACCTCGCATTGTTCTGGGCCAGCTATATCAACGCGCCTGCGGACAAGAGCATGTATTTTTCTGGCGGGCTCGACGGGCAGAAGAACGCCTGGACACAGTTCTGCACGCAATGGCACAACGACCAAAGCACAGTGCGCCATCGCGACGATTCGTTTGAGATGACGTTCCCGCCCGGCGGTCGCGACGCGTTGTTCAAGAGCCTTTCGCGTTTCCGTTTCGATCAGCCGTTCTTCTACGGGAACTTCGACGACCTGATGTGGTTGGTGATGTTCGACCGCGCCGAGGGCATCCGACTGACTCATTCACCGAGCGGAGGCGGCGAGAACGCTGCTTTGAAAACGACAAATCCCGCGTGGGATTTCCAGTTTCTGGTGCCAAATCCGGAGCTGATGAAAGAGTACAGCTTTCGCGTCCGCACCGTGCTCCGCCCGAGGTGCTCGCGCAACGAAGTGCTGGCGGAGTTTATGAGGTGGGGGGAGACTAAGTGAAGCCGGCCAGATTGGTCAGCGAGGGATCTCAGACGGTAACATTGTCATCCCGCACACGAGGGCTGAACGTCAGCGTCACACTTTGAACCTGCAGGAAGGCCGTTTCATCCGCAGACAACGTCGAAGGCCTGGCGGTCTCAAGAATGATGGCAACGCACAGTCCGTTACCGATTGAGAAATTGGCACCCGGCGTCGTCGATCCCAGAAACCGGTCCACAGTGAACTCTCCGGGAGTCGCGAAATCGGTCCATACAGGCTGAAAACGTTCGCTGGCCAGTTCGACAGCCTCAAGCGGATTCTTCTGCAGATCGGCGAAGCGCATCAAGGCAAGACGACAGGTAAAGACTTCGGTGAACCAGCGATCAAAGATGCTTGAGGAAGTTCCGCCACCGCTGATGCTCACGGCAAACGTGTAGTGACCACCACGCGCGCTGCGGATTTCCTGAGCAAGAATCAAACGGCTGCCCGAAGGAACTGTCACAATCGCATCGCCTCCCGGATGAATTGCCCCGAGACGAACATGTGGTCCCGGCAGCGCCGAAGTCGTGGACTGCAGCCCGGCCGTCGCTTGATCCTGCAGCGGAGCTGCGCGCCAGCCTTTTCTCCGCGACACAGGCTCGACGGGCAGCAGCAGTGACGCCTGGAAATCTGTGTCGACCAGAAAAGTGGCATCGAACGGCGGCACAAGTTTCTCATCGCCGGTGGATTCGCAGCGCGCCGTTATCGCCGAGCGATCTCCCAGCAGGCGCGCCAGCGGTTCTCCCCTGGTGATAGGCTGAGGACGTCCGGTTCGATCATGGAAGACTCCGTGATGCGGAATTCCCAGGAGGTGATAGATGGTCGCCGTCAGATCGTGTGGACGAATGGGATCATCGATCGGATACGCACCATTCTTATCGCTCGCCCCGAAAACCTGGCCGCCGGCAATTCCAGCTCCGGCAAGGGCGCAACTGAAGACGGCTCCCCAATGGTCTCGACCACCCTGTGCGTTGATTGCCGGCGTGCGTCCGAATTCGCCGACGGCCACAACCAGCGTTTCGCTCAGCAGGCCTCGCTCGTCCAGGTCATCCAGGAGTGCCGCGAACGTCACATCAAAGAGCGGGCAAAGCACGTCCTGCAATCGATCGGCATTTTGCGCATGTGTGTCCCAAAGTGGATTGTCAACTGCCGAGTCCCCCGGTTCGCGAGGCCAGTTGACATGGACAAGCCGCACACCGGCTTCGATCAGTCGACGGGCAAGAAGACAACTTTGGCCCCAGGTGTGCCGGCCGTAACGGTCGCGCAGCGAATCCGTTTCCTGAGACAGATCAAACGCCTGTTTGGCTTTTCCGGATGTCACGAGATCCAGTGCAAAACCTGACAGATTGTCCCAGAGACCTCCGGCTTTCTGTCGGTCGATATTCTGTGAAAGTGTGTTGAGTTTCCCGAGCAAAGCAGCTCGATCCTGCATGCGATGCTGAGGCAGATCAATCGGCAGGCTGAGGCCTTCAATGTGATAGTCAGGATTCGCAGGATTCCCCACCATCCGCTCAGGGTCCCACAAAGCTCCGAGGAAACCAGCCGTCTGGCCGGCCGGTGTCACATTGTCATTCAGGCGCATCATGTCTGGTAACCAGACGCTGGTCAGCGCTGGCAGCCGTTCGCTGGGCTTGAGCATCTTGATGACGGAGCCCATGTACGGCCAGTCGTCGGGCTTGATCTGTCTTGCACTGCCAGGACCATAGGGATAACCGGTGAGGACCCAGTAGCCGCTGACGTCATGATTGTTGTCATCCGTGGCCAGCGACCGAATAATGGCCAGCTTGTCAGCTCGCTTCGCCGTCCTGGGCAACAGCTCACAGAAGTGAATGCCGGGCACATTCGTCTGAATAGGACTGAACGATCCCCGAATCTCAACAGGCGCGTCAGGCTTGGGATCAAAAGTCTCATGCTGCGGCGGTCCGCCCTGCAGCCAGAGAAAAACAACATTCTTCGCCTGTCCGAACATGGCCCCCGAAAGCCCGTCCGTCAGCTTATTATCGCGCGGGGATCCTGCAAGGGCAGATCGCTGAACCAACAGGTCTTTCAACGACAGCCCCAGCACTCCCAGGCCACCGACCCGGAGCCATTCCCGCCGCCGCATGCCTTCGCCCGGTCGCAGTCTTCCATTCATGAATGAAAGCATCGGCACCTCTCGTCAAAAATCGCGAGCCTCACATTCCTTCAGGATAACAGAAACTCAGGTCTGTGCCGAAACAAAACTCCAGTTGGAGGTCAAAGTGTCATCTACTGAATCCTTGCCCACTGTTCTTCCAGCTTCGTCGCCGACACGCTGATGGCCGTGCCGAGTTTCTGGGCGAAGAGCTGAATGCGAAACTCTTCCAGCATCCAGCGATAGTGCGTTAACATCGGGTCGACGCGATTCTGCCGGTTGTGGTCTTTGAGTTTTTGTTCGTATCGCGCCAGCCAGGGGGCGAATTCTGATTCGAGGGATGATTCGGACTTCAGTCCGCCGGAAGAGAGCCTCTGCAGGCGCTGACGAATACCCTGGAAATAGCGCGGGTGCTGGATCAGCCAGGGCCAGGGAGTTTCAACCAGGACCAGGGGGTGCATCAGCGTGGCGAGCTGGGTCTTCATATTGCTGAGCAGAGACTCCCAGCCGGGGCCGCGGGTCTGTTCGAGGATCCGGCGGGTTTCGTGATATTGCTGAAACAGACCGGGCAGGAACTGAGTGAATTCCTGAGCAATCATGCCGCATCGCTCTCGGCCTCGCTGCAGAGTCTTCTCGAACGCTCCGCGCGTTCGCGCGAGGGGCTGGTCGGCGAGGTAGGCTCGTTCGACCATCATCAGTGTGAGATGATTCATGAGCTCAAGACCCTTGATGGACGACGAGAGAACTTTGATCTGTCCGATCTGCGGCATGTTGCCGATCTGGATGAGGATTCGCCTGCGTTCGGTGAACAGGATCAGTTTCTGCAGGCCGCCCCGAAGGACTCGGGCCGCGTCTTCAGGGGTCTGGCACAGCGTCAGGCCGACCGTTTCTCCGTCGTCCCGCAGCGAAGGGAACGAGCGGAGCAACATTCCGGCCCGCTTGATTTCAATATGTTCAGGAATGTCAAAGAAATCCCACGCCTTATAGCCGGAGCGTTGCCAATGAGGTTCTTCCGGCGATGGTCCCCGGACCGCCGCGGACTTGTCGGTGGAAGCGAATGCGGCCTGAACTTTCTGAATGAGTGAGGTTCGCAGCTCTTTGAGATCGCGGCCTTCGATCAGGGTCTTGTGTTCATCATCGACAACGCGGACGTTGAACCGCAGGTGATCGTCGAGCGCGCTCAGGTCGAATTCCCGCGAATCGAATCGTTCGCCGCCGAGTTGCGACAATCGCGACGCGACGCTCGTCAGCAAGTCGCCGCGTCCGAACTCAAGGTCGCTGGTGACCAGTTTCGCGGACTCCGGGGCCGGCACAAAGTAACGCCTCAGGTGTTTTGGCAATGCCCGGATCAGCGCGAGCACTTTTTGTTCCAGCAGTCCCGGTACGAGCCATTCGAGTCGCGATTCGGTGAGCTGGCCAAGTCCCTCAACGGGCACGGTCACGGTGACTCCGTCTGCGTCGCGTCCGGGGTCAAGCTGATACGACAGTGGCAGGTGCATCGCTCCGAACTGAGCGGATTCCGGAAACATGGCGGCCTGTGCGACCCGATGCGATTCATCGGCGAATTGATTGATGTCGAATTGCAGCAGCGCAGGATTTCGAGTCACCGTTCGCTGATACCAGCGGCGCAGTCGGTCGCGGTCGCTGCACTCTTCCGGGATCTGCGAAGAGTAGAAATCGAACAGTGTGTCATCACCCGGCAGCAGTTGATGCGATCGCGTTCGTGCCTGCAGCTCTTTCAGCTGTTCGAGGACATCGTGATTGTGCCTGAGAAACGGGAACTCGTTCCCCCAGCCTTTGCGCGGGTTCGCGCGAAAGGGCAAAACGGGGACAGGCACAGGCACCTCGCCCGGACGTTGAAGGTCTGATGTCGACAGATTCGGGCGAGGAGCCAGTCCCCGTTTTGGACTCAGCCCCGGACGGACTTTTGACGCTCCGCGCGACAAGGCCTCTTCTTCATCGTCGTAATCTTCTTCGGGATCGCCGGCGGGATCGGAGTCGCCGAAGTAGAGGCCAAACTCGACAAGCCCATGCAGGATCAGCATCTCACGGGCCTTCACCGGATCGACTTTCGCGAAGGTGACTTTGCGACGAGGCACAATCGGCAGGCCCCACAGGCTGACTTTTTCGAAAACCATCACATTGCCCGCTTGCGGATCCCAGTGCGGTTCAAAATGTTCGCGAGTGACCAGATGCACAGCGAGCGGTTCGATCCATTCGGGCTGGATGCGGGCAATCGTGCGGGCGAAGCGACGGCTGGTTTCAACAAGTTCTCCAGCGACAAACCATTTGGCTCCTTTTGGAGCGAGTGCCGACCCGGGCCAGATCGCGAGATTGTTGCCGCCAGCTCCGAGGAAATCGCCGTTCGGAGTCTGGCAGCCGATGTTGGCCAGCAGACCGGTCATCAAGGCTCGATGAATCGCGGCGAAATCGTTGTGACGAAGTGGGGCAGGCTTCCAGCGTGCCGGGCTCCCTGATGGCCGCGGCAGACTGGGAGCCTGCCCCACGGAGGCCCTGGCGGCCTTCGCGATCTCCGGATCGTCACTTTCAGAAAGCAGATCCTTCAGCTGCGCATGCAGATCCACCCATTCTCGCATCCGCATGAAAGAGAGAAAGTTC
>JANNGQ010001253.1:0-3429 GCA_031403975.1 Planctomycetota bacterium | reverse complement strand
TCTACCGGATCGACCACTATCTCGGGAAAGAGACGGTCCAGAATATCCTGTTGTTCCGGTTCGGAAACGCGATCTTTGAGCCGCTGCTCAACCGAAATCATGTGGATCATATTCAGATCACCGTCGCCGAATCACAGGGGATGGAAGGAGCCCGCGGCGGCTATTACGACACCAGCGGAGCCATGCGGGACGTCCTGCAGAATCATGTACTGCAGCTGCTGTGTCTGATCGCGATGGACCCGCCCTCATTGTTTCAGGCTCGCGAGATTCGCGACGAAAAGATGAAGGTGCTTCAGGCACTTCGGCCGGGAAACAGCGGCCCGATCGGCAACTGGGCCGTACGAGGTCAATACGTGGCGGGACTGGTCAATCGTGAGCCGGCGCCTGGCTATCGGGAAGAAATGCGTGTCAGCCCGACATCGAACCGTGAAACCTATGTGGCCCTGCGAGTTGCCATTGATAACTGGCGCTGGGCGGGAGTGCCGTTCTATCTTCGCACCGGCAAACGTCTTCCCAGACAATTGACGGAGATTGCCATTCAGTTCAAGAACCCGCCGCTCAATCTGTTCTCAACCGTAGAATGTGACGGTGACTTGTGTGACCTGGTGGAAACTCGTCCGAATCAGCTGATCCTCCGCATTCAGCCGCAGGAAGCGATCTCACTGAGATTCTCCACGAAGCGACCGGGTATGAATTATCAGGTCCAACCGGTTTCCATGGACTTCGCTTACGACGATCACTTTGATGCGCAGCTGCCTGAAGCCTATGAACGACTGCTGCTGGATGTGATCCGCGGCGACTCGACGCTGTTTACCCGCAGCGACGAACTGGAAGCCGCGTGGAGGTTCGTGACACCTCTCCTCGAAGCATGGGAAGGCAGCTCGTCACCGCCGGACTTCTACCCGGCCGGAACGTGGGGCCCGCCGGCGGCCGATCGGTTGATTTCAGAGAACAAATCACGCTGGCGGGATCCGCGGTAAGCTGGAACAAAAAGAAGCCCGGTTCCGGCGTTGCGGAACCGGGCTTCTCGATGCACATCACTGTCGTTGCCTGTTATGCAAACAGCTCCATGGCGGCGTCGTATTTCACCATTTCCCGCGGCTGGTTCAGGTGGTTGTAAACCGTGCGGCGAGGATACAGGCCCACCGCATGGTAAATCGACGCCAGCAGTTCGCCGGGATGAACGGGGTTCTCGGCCGGGGCTGAAGCCGTGTCATCGGACTTGCCGTGGACGTAGCCTCGTTTGGTCCCTCCGCCAGCCACGACGCCCGTATAACAGTATGGCCAGTGGTCTCGGCCATCGTCGGTGTTGCTGTTGCCTGAGGTACTGACACCTCGCTTCGGACTGCGTCCGAACTCGCCCACGGCCACGACTAGTGTTTCTCCCAGCAGTCCGCGTTCGTCCAGATCTTCCAGCAGCGCCGACAGCGCGCTGTCCAGCATGGGAGCCGACTGGGTCTTCATGCGTGTGCTGAGCCCGGTGTGGACGTCCCAGGAATGGTTGTCGCTGTTGGCAACTTTCGGCCAATTCACTTCGACGACTCGCGTACCGGCTTCGACCAGTCGTCGAGCCAGAAGGCAGCTTTGACCAAACGTGTTATTGCCATACTTCTCACGAAGTTCGGGAGTTTCCGCTGCGATGTTAAACGCTTCCCGTGCCTTGCCGGACAGGACCAGTCCCAGAGCCTTGTCGTAATACTCATTCAGAGCGTATTGATTGACAGCCTTGTCAAGATTCTTCATTCCGGCATTGACCGTGTCTCGCAGCGAGGCACGACGCTGCAGACGATCCAGTGGGGTGTCGCTTCTCAGCGTCAGGTCGTCGACGCGAATGCGGTCCATCTTCGCCATGTCCATATCGTCGCCGGCGGGATACAGATAATACGGGTCAAACGCACGACCGAGAAATCCGGCGGTGCCGGCCTTGCCGATGACGTTGCTCTCCTGCAGAGGCCGGGGCATCATCACGAACGGAAGCATCGGCGTCTTCAACGGCTTCAGCTTCACGATGTTCGAACCGAAGTTCGGAAAGTCTTTGGGACTGGGCGGTTCCAGCTGACCAGAAGGGCTGACGTTGTCGGCGTTGTAGCCGGTCAGCATCTGATAAATTGCCGCCGTGTGATTGAAGAGTCCGATCGGCGTGTAGCTGAGCGACCGGATGAGGGTCGCCCGATGAATCTGCTGAGCCAGTTTCGGAAGATTCTCGGTGAACTGAGTTCCCGGTATCTTCGTATCGATCGGAGCAAAGACGCTTTTGACATTATCCGGAACGTTTGCTTTCGGATCCCACAGATCCAGATGACTTGGACCGCCCTGAAGATAAAGCAGGATCACGCTCTTCGCCGCTCCGAAACCTTTGCCTCCATAACGGGCTTCCTCAGCAGAAACATCATTCCCCCGCGCGGCGTTCTCGAGGAGCGATGCCACACTCAGTCCGGCCATCGCGGAACTGCCGACACGCAGGATCGCCCGTCGTGAATAACCATCGCAGGTGTCTTTGCCGTAGCGTCCGGGAATCACAAGCATTGAGGGCTCCTGTCTGTGGCGGAAATCCGGTGAGATGTTCGGAACGGCGACATCGGAGGATTGAAATCGCAGAGCGAACGGCGGTTGAGGGACTCTCAGTGTACGGAAATCCAGGCCGACTTGGCAATTGTTTCCTGAAGTCTAAGACCAGGAAACTCAACATCGCTTCTCCAAACTATCGACGCGGTATTTGCGGTAACTGTTCTCTGAAACACGACTTGCAGCGTTTCAACGAAAATCATGCGCCTTCATGGCAATGTCGACCTGTGAATGGACGAGTAAAACGGACGGATCCCGAGCAGCAGGTGTGGGCAGATCCGTTCGTCGGCGAATGAGTCGACTTTCGGTGACGTTGGCTTCCAGCCGACGCTGACCTATGTCGGCAGATCAGTTTGTCGGCGAATGAGTCGACGATAGTCCCTGCAGCGCGTCACGCTCGGCTTCGTGAGACTCCACCGACAACCACGATAGCGCCCGGATGATCCGCCGGTGACGACGTTCGGCCTCCGTCGGTTCGCGATCCGGCTTGCCTTTACCAACCACAACCTTCGCATCCGCGAGCGTGTGACACAGCCCGCCCCGCAAAGTCAGCAGCCAGTCGCCAAACGCCTTCGCCCCACGATTGACCGCAACGTGAGTTTTCCAAAGCGTCTCACGCCAGGAATGGTCATGGTGAGTAACGCCGCGCAAGCGGAGCGTGTAGGCTCGCTGCGTTGAGGGTAGTTCAGGCATCAGTCTCACTTTCCGTTCTCGCGAACTCAATGTTTCCCGGCTTGACAACAGTCAGGTAGATGCCGAGACCTGCAAAGTGGCTCATAACGCTGCGGACGATTGGCCAGCGGAGGCCGAACTGCTCCTGCTTCGCCTCCAGCCATTCGGCGACCACGTCGTCAGGATAGGCTG
>JANNGQ010001252.1:0-2627 GCA_031403975.1 Planctomycetota bacterium | reverse complement strand
TGGAGATGGTCAGCGGAGAACTCATCAGCAGTCTTCTTGACCGGAACGACAACCGCATCGCCCGATCCATCAGCAGTGACTGCTCTACGGAAGAGTTCGTCGACGAGTTTTACTGGTCCGCCCTGATGCGTTCGCCTTCCGCTGCAGAACTCACATCGATGACTGACTACGTTCAGTCTGAACCCGACCGCCGCCAGGCTCTGCAGGACGTGGCCTGGGCGATTCTGAATTCGAACGAGTTCCTGCTGCGGCGCTGAACGCAGGGTCCGGGCCCCAGCGCGCGGACGTGTCAACTCTGCGATGCCTCTCGGCTATTCTGCCAACAACAGCGTCTTCGCCCACTCTGTTTCGATCGCATTGAACGGGGGATCGGGTGAGATCCTGTAGATCACAGACAGATCATAGCGGGCTCGCTGCCAGACGATGTCGAAGACTTCCTGAAGGGCGACCTGAGCATCGACATCGCTGCGTTTCAGCGGGATCGGGATGGTCGGCAGTTTGTTTTTCAGAGTCCATGCGTAGACCGAACAGCGCGGTCGGCGATAAGCACGGCTGACGATCGCATAGAAGTCGCCGGGCGGAAGTGATCCGATCACCGGCAGTCGCTTGCCGCCACGCAGGAAATCGAGTTCCACGAGATGGCTGCTGCTGGACAGGAATTCATTCCGCTTTGAAAGATATTCCCGGCGTCCGTCACTGCGCGGGCGTTTGTTCGCAGGTGAAAGCAGTTCGATGACCGTCACGACTTCCATGGATTCGCGTTCGCGCACGACCAGATACGTTTCCTGCCGCTCGACGGGCATCGGCAACTCGCATTCGACGGCGAAAGCACTGGAGTCCGTTGTCTCGAGAAGCCCCGTGGCTGGCCCGGAGTCCATCGCCAGAATCGCGACATCCGCGCGTCGAAATGTGTCCGTGTCTTCCTCGGGGCGTTCCACGTAGATTCGGCGTTCGACGCGGACCACATAGTCGGGCTGAACACCGGGACTCAACCGATCGGACAGAGCCGTGATCATGCGCGAATGAAAATCCTCCCATTCCTGACTCTCGAGAAACGGGTCCATTCCGGGAAACGGCGACGGCATGGCGGATGATTCCATATGAAACAACAGTTGGATCGCTGCTCCGTCGGCGGGATTTTCGGAACGTAACGGGCTAAACCGGCTCCGATTGCCTCCGAAATCATACTGACAAGGGCCACCTTATAGTAGGTCCTGTCTGCCGGACGGCAGTTCAAGTAGGTCCTGTCCGGCAGACAGGACCTACTGCTGAAAGTCCCTTGCCGGCAGAAGGGACGTGCGTTGTTTCGTTGCGACAACACCACAAAAGATGCAGTTTCTGAACTACAATTGGTGATTCGGAGTGGTCCGAGCAGCGAAGCAGACTCCTGATAAAATGTAAATTCGGCGCAATCGACGTAATCTGTCTGACGAAAACGTTCGGTTTTCGGCGTCTGGATGTCGGCAGAGAGTGGATGACTTTCTGATTGGCGCTGTGGCTTTGAACGACTCCACCATCTCCCGGCGCGCCGGGATCGACCACCATCTCCCCCTTGCCAGGGGGAGACGGGACGGTGGTCGGATGGTGATTTGACGATACGCAACTCCGAAGGCGACTTGTATGCGAATGATTAGCGGCTGGTTCGGTGTCCCTGCGGCAATTGTATGTTTCCTGGCACTGGCCACATCCGGGTTGCTGGCTCAGGATACGGTCCCGGCCACTGAGGGAGACGCGTCCGTGGCGACACCGGCAGTACCCGTCGCCGATGAACCAGCCGCGCCGGCAACTCTGGCGGAGAAATGGGATCGGTTAATCTATGTCCCGTTCAAAGAACTGACCAAAGTCTTCGACAATCAGGGTGCCTCCGTCGTCCTGCCGTATGCCGAGTATCTCGAACTGATGCAACGAGCGCTCGGCGGTCCTCCTTTAACCACCGGCAATCAGGATGCTGTGATCACCTCGTCATCGTGGTCGGCCGTCGTCGAGAAGGACCTCGCACGGGTCACCGTTGAACTCAAGGTCAACGTGCTGAAGGAAAACGGCTGGGCGAGTCTGCCCCTGACATTCGGAGCGGCGGCGATCGGCAATGTTGAGCCGGATGACGGCTCTGTGCTGCTCAAGGGCACCGGTCAGGGACAATACGAACTTTTGATGAACGGAGCCGGCGCGAAGACTGTGAAGCTGGAGTTGCTCGCCACGGTGCTGACGTCTCCGGAAGATCGTTCGTTCCAGATTCAGTGTCCGCCGACGGGAATCAGCGAACTGGTTGTGACGATCCCTGAGCCCGATCAGACGATCCGCATCACGCCGCTCCAGGTGCTGCTCCCGACCGATGGCATCGCCGTCGAAGGGAAGACAGTTGCGAAAGCCAGTCTGGGTGCCACCAATCAGTTCGAAGTTCACTGGAATCCGCGAGCCGGCTCGAAACCAGTCATGGATCTGCTGAGCAGCGTGACCAACGAAACCACAGTCCGCATCGAACAGGGTCTGCTGCAGACGCGGACGGTGTTGAACTATGAGATTCTCCGCGGCGAGCTTCGGGACGTGTCCGTCCTGGTGCCGATCGATGCCAGAATGATGGATGACGCAGGCAACACGGCGTGGTAAACCATCAGGCGCGCGGCCTC
>JANNGQ010001251.1:0-5860 GCA_031403975.1 Planctomycetota bacterium | reverse complement strand
CGGATTGAGTGAACTTGTCGAACAGCGACCGCGAATCCTTCTCGGCGTGAATCGACTCCTTCGAAAACTGCACAATCGGACAGGGTTCGATATCGCCCCACGGATTGATGTGATGGCTGATTCCGTTAGCGGCGGGACAGAGTGCCTGCCCTTCGCCGTCGTAGTAAGCATCGATGATAATAATCGGTTTCGTCGCCCGCATTTCGACGACGAATTGACGAGCCTTGCGCTGCTGGTCAGGCGTCAGGCAAAGGTCAAAACAGGCATCCGGGCCCATCGGTCGGTAAACGTGGAACCAAGTGTAGAGCACACCCATTTCGATCAGGCGATCGATCCAGGTCTCCGTCAGCAGATGATCGATATTGCTTTTCGCAAGGCTGGTACAGACTCCTGTCATCACGTTGTGTTTCAGGCAATTCTCGATGCCCGCGAGGGTCTTGCTGTAGACATCCGAGCGGCCTCGCCGTTCATCACTGACGATCTCATTGCCTTCGACACTGATCAGTGGAGTGACATTTCCGAGTTCGAAAAGTCGCTTCGCCTTTTCATCGGTGATGAACTGTCCGTTCGTGAAGATCTGAAAGTAGCAGTCCGGATGAGCCTCAATAATCTCGAACAGCTCCGGATGCATAAACGGCTCGCCGCCGACGATTCCGAAGAACGTGTTGCCGTGCTGCTTTGCTTCGTTGATCAGCCGATTCATCGCCGGCAGATCGATTGTGTGCTGCTTATGAGCGACGTCTACCCAACAGCCCTGGCATCTCAGATTGCAGCTGTTAATGATCGAGATGTACAGAAACGGAGGAAAGAACTGCCCCTGCTTCATCCGCCGCCGGTGCTTCATCACCGACAATGATCCTTTGACCCCCATGTTCCAGATCAGCTTCCACAGGAGCCGCTTGTTCGTTTCAAACAGGACTCGTTTGGCCATGCGGAACGTGTACATCAGTGGGAACTCGTTGCAGTGGAGGAGCAGAGGAGCCAGGCGGCCGCGGAGAAATGAAAATCAACGGATTTTATCTCAGCGCCGTCCAGGATTGTTGTAGCCGGATTTGTGAGAATTCGGATGGATATGGGCTGGCCCGAAATCTCACGATTTCGGCTACAGCTGCAACCCTCGTGATTTCATTGAAAGAATTGCTTCACGGCATGGATTCTAACTCCGACGGCCGACGATCACAGCGGGTCGACAGTGTTTTTCTGCTAACGCAGGGTCCATGAGCGTAACTCGCAATCAAAGCAGACGCGGACTGACGTCCATTCTCCCCCTGGCGACTGTCGGTTTTATCGTGGAGCAGGCTTCCAGCAAGCCTCGTCACTTCAACAACAACTGAGTTCTTTCAAGTCCAGGCAGGCTGGAAGCCTGCCCCACCAAGTCCAGGCAGGCTGGAAGCCTGCCCCACAAGGAATCACGACTGATTCGGCAGTCCCCCTGGCAGCGGGAGAAGGTGGCCGATCCTGGCGCGCCGGGAGATGAAGGGGCATTCACTTCGGATCGTTGAAGACTCCGATACTGGATTCCGCGATCTTGCCAGACGAGTCAACATCCAGAAACATTACATCCACTTCCCATCTCCGTGCGAGATCGATGCCGCGCTCAGCACCAAGTACCATCATGGCCGTTGCCAGTCCGTCGGCCGTCATGCACGACGGATGAATCACGGACACGGAGGCTGGCGGATGCTGGACAGGTCGGCCGGTCGTCGGGTCCAGAATATGCGAGTACTTTATGCCATCGGCGACGAAGAAGTTGCGATAGTCACCGGAAGTCGCAATTGCCTTTTCCGTGAGTTCAACGACCTTGTGCAGATCGCCGCCAAGCGGTGATTCCACTCCCAGCCGCCAGGCGTCACCATTCGCTTTCGATGCCCCAGCCCGGTTTTCGCCGCCCACGTCGACAACATGCGACTCCAGACCGTGCGAATCAAGAATCCGGCAAACTTCATCTGCCGCGTAACCTGGAGCAATGGACGACAAATTCAGTGTCAATCCCGGAAGTGTCTTTCGAATCGACGGAGGATCTGTGCGGACTTCCAGATGCTGCATGCCGACGTTTTTCAAAGCCGCTGTAATCTGTTCATCCGAAGGTACGACTGTTCGTTTGTGGACTCCGAATCCCCAGGCATCAATCAGCGGCGAGAGCGTCGGATCCAGCGCGCCGTCGGACAGCAAATTCAGGCGTTTGGCTTCCTGAACCACGACGGCGAAATCCTGACCGACAGCGAACCAGTCTGTCGACACAGATTGATTAAATTGTGAAATCTCCGAGGCAGAATCCCATGTCGACATCTGCCGATTAATGTCCTCAAACCGCCTTTCGACCTCCTCCTTCAACCGTTTCGCGTCGGCATTTCCGGGCGAATCGATCACAATTGAGTAGTAGGATCCCATGGTCTTGCCGCTGATCCGCAATGGCTCATCGGCACTGGCAACGCGAGCGGTCGCTCCCGGTGGAACGACGGCGCTCATCACGAAGAAAAACCACAGGAAGGAACAGCGCATCGGGAACTCCTCACGACAGACCATACGGCCCGGCCAATCAGGAATCAATGCTGTCTCGCCATCACTCCTCGACGACATTTGTCGACTCGTCGTTCTTCCTTGCATCTCGACCACTCTCGACACAACGACGCCACGGAGGTTTTTTTAGGGGTTCTGAATACAATGGCAGGTTGACGAGTTTCGTCCGGTACAATTGAGGAGTTCCAGGAAAACCAGGTCGCATCGCCGCCCGATTTCTCGCAGCTGTCCACGCGATCTGCTGCAATTCGCCCGGTTTTTGCAGATGACTTTCCAGTCTCCCCGTTTCTTGTTCGGCAATCGAGGTGTGCAGCGATGATCGTTCGCGATCTGGAAGAATCGATTGGTTTTGTGTCTCATCAGACCAGTGACCAGCAGAGAGAGTCCCGTGAGAGCATCACTCGCTACATCGTGCTGAAACTGCTGGCCAATGGTCTGCCGGTTCCGAAAGATTTCGAAGACCATGACCGCCTGGGTGCGCCGCGACTGCTCAGCGCATATCATCATCGCCTGAAACGCCTGGATTCGATGCATTGCCCGGCAGATGCCCGCATCGAATCTTTCCTGCGGCGCTATTTCGACCGTATCAAAGGCTGCAGTCACCTGAGGTTACCCGATCTCACGATTATTCTTGACCGGCACGGTATTGCCCGTGAACTGTCGCTGCCCCATAACGGCGACGAGTATGTCAATCGCTACGGCGCATCGTATCGAGTCCGCAATGGAGTGCTGCACAATCCGGCCAGCGATCGCCGCACGACGATCGGCACGTTTCACGTCACTGAAGGCGGACTGCCGATTCCTCGCGACAAGAAGGGCGTGCCGAAAGCCACGTTCGCCGCAATGTTCCGGGCCGCGCTGAATCCGCCAGACGACCTGATGCAGCTGCCGTTCAGTCGGAATGAAGCGCAACCTGCAAGTGCCTTTGTTTCGCTGCTCATCCGGCCGGTGCTGTGTCCGGAAGTTGTGGGATTCTGCCCGGAGCAGTCGATGGAGATTCGTTTCTTTGCTCCAGGAGCGCTCTCCAGTAATCTCGACTTTGTTGAGTCAATTTTCGGCAACGCCGGCGATCCGTTTCTGCCACCGAACGATGCGGCTCTGGATGTGGAACACTGGAGCGGCCACACAGGGTGCGTGATCCTCGCTCCGCATCTCGTCGAGATCACAAAGCACGAGGTCGGGCTGCCTCATTTCGACGACGCCACCGAGCGTCAGCGCGAAGACGGCATGTGCTGGAAGTCGAAGGACGAAACATACAACGACGGTGTACCCTTCAAGCTCACATGCCGCGACGAAGAAGGCGTCATCGTCACGCTCATTGCCGACAACTACTACGGGTACTGCAAGAAGGAAGTGAAAACACAGCTGAGCTACGCTGCAAATCTCTCCGGCCAGGTGGAGGAAGAACACGCCGGCGGAGCGATGGCGTTTGCAAGCTTTAACCTGGGTGAGGATTTTTCTGCCGACAGCAAACGGTACAACAACCGCACATTTGCCGATGTTGTCAGAGACTACGGCAGCCTGATGGACGTGAAGCCGGCGGGATACGCCGTCGACTTGACGCATCCAACGGTCGTTTATGTTTCAGAAACCGCGAGATTCACTGTCAGTGATCAGCGTGTGTCCTGGCACCGGAACAGCGAACTTCAGCATATTCCGCTGCGTCCTGGATACGTCTACGTCACACCCTCGGGCTACAAAGTGCGATTGGAAAAGCATCCAGCCGCTCCGTCCTGGAGGCTGATCGGAACGGTTGGTGAGGGCACATTCTGTCACAAACCAGGCACGGTCAGTGGCGGTGGGAAGAGTGAAATCAGCAAATCAATTGCTGACTACCTGCTGCATGGTCCGATCTTTGTGGCCGATGAAAACAGGGACCTCGATCTCGTTCAGGAATTGTTTGACCGCGACTACTCAGACCGCTGGAGCCCCTCCGGCACCGTTCACCCAGACTACACCCGCTTGCCGAGCCGCAAGGTGCTCGACAGGCAACGATCACTCGGCAGCGTCATCAAGCTGCTGACTCCTTCACTTGATTACACCGACGACTACAACCAGTGGCTGGAACGGATTCCTGACCATATCTACGCGATCGCCTTCATCATCAAACGCATGCACACGGGTGAACCGGAAGAATGGCGGCAACATTTCTCCGTAGACATCGTCAACGGGCATCCCGGGCATGAACTCAAGTACGGTGAACGAAAACTGGTCGGTACTTATCTGAGGGTCGGGCTTCTCAGCGAGAATACCTGGCGAACTTACAAGCTGCGACAGGATTTTGCGCCGGCTCAGAAGGTGCAGACCGAAGATGATATCAGTGTTTCCGTTCTGGTGCCTCGCAGGATGCTGAACTCTCCGGGGACATTCGCGACGGATGATGTCAGCTGCAAGTTTGTCAGCAATTGCGAATTCCGATTGTTCCAGCGTCCCGATGATGCCATCCATCGCGGGCTCGACAGACAGACAGAAGCCGACCTCGCGCGATCCGACAATTTTATCGTCAATTTTGAACCGCTCGCAAGAAAACAGGTCGACGAGATCTGCGACAAGCCAGTCGATCTGAGTCAGTTCACGTTGCCCATGCAGAAACTTCTGCATGATATGCAGAACGCGGACGACAGTTTCGTCGTCTGTTCAAATACGCCCCGCCTTGTGAACGGGATCCCCAGCAAGAATCCCCGCTACCTGCAGCCCAGGCCGGATCTGACGGACCCGGTGAATCGTTACGTCGCCGAAATGGGGATTCGGCTGAATCGAGCGGTGCCCGTCGACAAACCCGTGCATTCACCCGTTCAGGCAGTGCTGATCGGTCGACGCAACAATCCTCCGGATCCGGCGAAGGGCATCCGCTCGCTGGCTGTCTACAACCCGATCCACTACCAGGAACTGCCCGAACTGTTCATGGACTTCATCAGCGCACTGACGGGCAAGAGTCCGTCCACGACAGGTGCGGGCAGCGAAGGCGCGCTCACAAAGGGACCATTTAACTGCCTCCGGCCGATCACCGATCTGAACAACGCGCTGGTGAGTTATCTGCTGACGGGACTCGCTGGATTCTCAACACCCGCCGGCCATATCGGCGCTCGGGTGCGGGTCGATCATGACATCAGTCTGCTGGTCCCCGAAATCTGGTGCCGCCTGAGCCCGCAGGAACGCAGCCCCGCATTTCTGATCAGCGAACAGCTGATGGAGAAGCTGGAAGATTTTACATTCAACGGACGTCTGATTCCTGCCAGTCGTCTGGGATGGCGCATCACGGCGCGGTTCATTCGCCGATTCGCCGGGCGCGTGTTTGACAATCCGAACAAAGTCTTTGATCTGTCAATTCTGAAGCCCG
>JANNGQ010001250.1:0-4718 GCA_031403975.1 Planctomycetota bacterium | reverse complement strand
CTTGGCCAGGAAGATCTCCCGGTCCCGGGTCAGCAGCGGGATATTTCCCATCTGACTGAGATACATCCGGATCGGGTCACGAGACGACAACGCTGATGTTTCCGGTCCCAGCAAGGCTCGGGCAGCTTTCTCAGCCTGTTGCTCTTTGACAATTTCATCAATCGGCTCCGGCTCCAGGGAGATGTCCGGATCTTCAATGAAATCAAGGCCGAATTCGTCCAGAGTGATGATCAGGTTGTCGACCATGATCGGGTCACCGCCCTCATCGGGCAGCCAGGCATGAGCCTGCTGGACTGTCACGAAACCTCGCTTCTTTCCTGATTCAATGATCGCCTTCAAACCCGGATCCAGACGATACACCACGCGCTTCCCCTTTACGATGTTCCAGTTGTCCAGTGCAGAGTAATTGCAATCGGACAATGGCGGAGCATTCCGCTCCCGGATTTGTCGAGTGTCCGTGCCTCCATGTTGAGACACACGCAGCGTCAGCACACCACTGACGCAGTCCCCCCGGCTCTTTCCATCTCAAACTCTGAGCGGCCGGCCGTTGCAGGATTCCAGCATACCCATGAATCCGAAAAATCAATCGAGCCAGAGAACAAAAAAACAAGGATCAGGCAATCCTCGCGTTACGGCCGAGGACCAGCCGACAGCAATTACCCAACCCCTGAGTCTCCAAACGCCCTGATTTCTGCTCAACTCGCGGATTATTCGCCTCGCAAGTCCCTCCCGTCAACGCGCTTATCCTCCTCTTTGCCGTCTTTCCGGAACTGCGAACACTTTTTCGAACCCAATCTGCCGTCAGAATTCGATAGACTGCCGCTGCATGTCTCCTGCGAACCCCAAAAAATCCCCGTCCGGTGCCTCCGGTAACACGAGCGACAGGCAGATCGTCTGTTCCAACCGCCGCGCACGGCACGAGTATGACATTCTGGATGAAATCGACTGCGGTCTTGTCCTTTCCGGCAGCGAAGTCAAAAGCGTCCGTAACAACAAGATCTCGATCGAAGAAGCCTACGCGCGAGTCGACGATGGCGAAGTCTGGCTTGTTGACTGCGACATTGCCGAATACGCACAGGCCAGCATCTACAACCATGCCCGACAGCGAAAACGCAAACTGCTGCTGCGGCGGCGTGAAATCCACAAGTTCGCAGAAAACGGCGAAAGCGACGGGCTGACTCTGATTCCGCTCGCCGTATTCTTCCAGCGCGGTCTCGTCAAGATCCGCCTCGGACTCTGCAAAGGCCGCAAGCTGCATGACAAGCGGCAAAAGATGAAAGAAAACGACGACCGCCGTGAAATGCGCGAAGCGAGACTGAAAAAGTAGCCGTCGTTCGTCCGGCCTGGTTGATTCAAGAACACATGCGTTTTTTTTAAGTCCAGGCAGGCTGGAAGCCTGCTCCACAGGGAACCGCGATAAAACCGACTGTCCGCAAGGCCGTTGGGGTCGAATGTGGGACAGTCGAACTATGCTGATCGCATTTCATAAACCATACGGCGTGCTTTCGCAGTTTACGCCGGACGGATCACCCAATCGTCCGCTCGCCGAGTTTGGATTTCCAAAGGGTGTTTATCCGATCGGACGCCTCGATGCAGACTCCGAAGGTCTGTTGCTCTTGAGTGATGAGCCCTCGTGGAACGCGCGACTCCTTGAACCGCGTTGCGTTCACGAGCGGGAATATTGGGTGCAGATCGAAAACATTCCTTCGGCCGAGAATCTTGAGCAGCTTGCGGCCGGAGTGCGGGTCCAGGGGCGCATGACACTGCCCTGCCGTGTCTGGCTGCCAAGGCCGCAACCGCAGGTAGCACCGCGCAATCCGCCGACCCGCTTCCGCAAGAATGTCCCCGACTGCTGGATTGTCCTGCAGTTGGTTGAAGGCAGGAATCGTCAGGTGCGGCGCATGACGGCCGCCATCGGTCATCCGACGCTCCGTCTGCTGCGAGTGCGGATTGGCAGACTGAACCTGGGTGATCTGCCACTCGGGCAGTGGAAGATCCTGACGCCGGAGGAGCGAACGCTGGCCGCGGAGAATTCATGCGGGGACTGGTGAAACTCAAACTGCAGGATTCACCACTCAGGACGCAGATGTACGCAGAGAAATCCATATCAACTCAGCATTTCTGTCCCTCTGCGAACCTCTGCGTCCTCTGCGGTGAATACAAATCTCGTTTGGGTTGCGGGCGAAGCCTGCGCCGGGAAATCCGTGGTCCAGAAATGTGATCGAAATTACGGGGACGGCCATTCGACAACAGAAAAACACCTCCGCGTCCTGCGCAGCTTCAGAACGTTAGTAGTACAGTGTGGAAGGCATCTCTTGCTGGAAACCCGAAGCTCTATGGAACGAACCTCCCTGCCGAAAGAAAACTGACCGGCAAGCTCGACCGGCCGTATTGAATCAGATCGGCCGTCGCTTCTCCCAGCACACTCGTGAACTTGAAGCCGTGGCCCGAGAAGCCTGCCGCGATGACGAGAGGGAATTCGGGATGACGGTCGAACAGGAAATGCCCGTCGGGGCTCATCGAGTACATGCACACCGCGGCGTCTCGTGCGACGGCATCAACTTCGCGGAGACGAAACTTCACAAAACGGCTGACGGGCAGAGCATCTTCCGGCGTGATTGTGCGGGAGACGAAGCTCGGATCGTCCACAGTTTCGCCTCCCGTGTGTTCGCCGACTTTGATCGTCAGGTTGTCAACACTGGGAAGTCCGTAAAACTGGCCTTCCGGAAGATCGAACAGAAACATGGGTGCCCGGCGGGGATCAGTCCATGTCTGCGACAGAATCGGATGCCAGAACACGGTCTTCCGCCGTACGGTGATCCACTGGCCATAGTCCGCCAGCAATTGACCGGTCCAGGCACCGCAAGTGAGGACCCCCGCAGCAGACTCATAGACAGTTCGATCGGTCTCAACGGTGACTCCTGTGGCCGTCGCATTCACTCGCCGAACAGTCTCATCCGAATTCAGAACAGCCCCGCGAGCCGCGGCCAGTTCCAGGTGAGTTCTTACGCAGCGCTCACACCAGAGAAAGCCCGATGTCGATTCGAGGCTGAAAGTGTGATCTTCGGGCAACGAGAACATCGGATAGCATCTTTGTGCGTCCTCGAAGTTCAGATTCTCCAGCGGGAGTCCGTGAAGTTTCGCTGACTTTCTCGCTCCTGCTGTGACTTCGGATCCCTCCGGTCCCGACAGCAGCAGGTCCCGCTGTTCAATCAGCGTCCGCTGCGACTCAACGGAGAGTTGCTCCCACAGGTCCCAGGCCCGATGCAACAGCGGGACGTAGTCCGGATGCTCGAAGTAGGCTTTCCGGATGATGCGGGTTTCAGCGTGCGAGCTTCCCCGGTCATGCGGCGGATGGAATCGGTCGATACCGACGACCCGCAGTCCTCGCCGGGCCAGGTGATACATGGCTGCCGCCCCGAAGCCGCCGCAGCCGATGACTATCACGTCCGACGTTGCTGCCGGCATTCTGAGTCCCTCTCATTGGATCAGTCGATCATCCGGCAATTGTCCTGAATGATGGCCACCTCTGCAAGACGCCGCCTCAGCAAGTGGCCGCCTCAGCAAGTGGCCGCACCAGTCACGATTCCGTACCGCTTCGCAGACGAATTCCGGCCTGCTACGCTGCGTGTCCTGAATGCAGCAGCGATTCCGCGAGGGGCCGCTTTTTCTCACGGTTTCAGAAGGCAGGTCCGACCATGCAGGATGTTTCACGACGTGGATTCATGCAGGCTGCAAGTGCCGCGGCCATAACCGTCGGAACGACAACACCCGCGACTGCCGGCACGCGGTTGAGGCCGGTTGTCGGCAAGGTCAAGGTCATTTCGTCGGCGAACGGACTTGAGGCAACGAAGATGGCGTACGCCATGATTGTCGCCGGCTCGGACCCGATTGACTCGGTCGTCGCCGGAGTCGCAATCGTCGAAGACGATCCGAATGACACAAGTGTCGGTTACGGGGGATTGCCCAATGAACGCGGCGTTGTCGAATTGGATGCCGCAGTGATGCACGGGCCGACGCATCACGCCGGAGCTGTGGCATCTCTTCAGAACGTCCGCCACCCGGCTCAGGTTGCGCTGCAGGTGTTGAGGCGTTCCGATCATGTGCTCCTCGTCGGAGCCGGGGCGCTGGATTTTGCGAAGGCTCACGGGTTCCCGGAGGAGAATCTGCTCACCGAACATTCCCGCAGGATCTGGTTGCGGTGGAAGGAGACGATGAGCGAAAAGGATGACTGGCTGCCGGACGCGAATGAACCAGACGCCGCGGTTGCGGATTTCTTCCGAATCCATTCGCACCTCGTCGACAGCGGAGCCCGGCTGAGATTCCGTCGTCCGACCGGCACGATCCATTGTTCCGGCATCAACGCCGCCGGAGACATCAGTTGCACAACGACAACCAGCGGACTGGCGTTCAAGATTCCTGGACGGGTTGGAGATTCACCGATCATCGGCGCCGGCCTTTATGTCGACAACGAAATCGGTTCGTGCGGAAGCACCGGGAGAGGTGAAGCGAATCTTCAGAACCTCGCTTCGTTCGCAGCGGTCGAACTGATGCGGCACGGTGCCTCGCCCGAAGATGCCGGTATGGAAATCCTGCGACGAATTGATAAGAACACTGAGTCGCGATTGCGCGACAAGGATGGCCGACCGGATTTCGGCCTGAGCAAGAACCTGGACGTTGACCTGCGCAAGATCCGCTCGGAAGTCGAGAAGATCGTC
>JANNGQ010001249.1:0-2673 GCA_031403975.1 Planctomycetota bacterium | reverse complement strand
AGGTTCCTTATCTCGTCTGTGGCTCGTTTGCCTCGGGAACGCTCGGCGAACCAAGAATGACGCTGGATATCGATATTGTGGTTCAGCTCACTCTGGAGAACGTGGAGCGATTGTGCTCCGAGTTCCCCGACCCGGATTTCTACGTCAGTGCCGCAGCGGCGCGAGATGCAGTGCGAGTCCGCAAGCAGTTCAATGTGATTCATCCCGAAACGGGCAACAAAGTCGACTTCATGATCTCCGGACGCGATGAATGGTCTCGCGGACAACTTGGACGCCGGCGCAGGGTTGGTCTGCTCGCTGATCTGGAGGGCTACACCGCCAGCCCGGAAGACATCATCATCAGCAAAATGCGCTACTACAAAGAAGGCGGATCGGACAAGCACCTGCGAGACTGCGCCGGAGTACTGGCCGTGCAGGGAGAACTCATCGAACGCGACTATATCGTTCGCTGGTCCGAGCATTTCGAACTCATGCCGATCTGGGAAGCCATCCTGAAACGCATGGCGGAAGTTTATGGCAAATGACCCGAGCCGCCGACGACTCGCATTCCCGGGGCGGTGCAGAAGCCCGGCTTTTCGGAAAAGCCGGGTTTCTGCGTGCGATGCCAGGCTTGAGGAACGGGGCTTGACGGCCAGCAGGCTGGGCTGAGAAAGCGGCAGCAGGATGCCGCAGTCCAGGGTGCGACTACTTTGCTCCGGCACGTTGCTGACGGCGCTGCGCCAGTTCGAGATGCGGTGCCGGAACTGTATGGCCTTTTGCACTGTCGCTGCAGCGTTCGATGCGGGCTCCCAGAGAGTTCAGCTTTTTCTCGAAGGCGTGATAACCGCGGTCGAGGTGATACACGCGGCGGATCTCCGTTCTTCCGTCCGCCGCCAGCGCAGCGAGTACCAACGCGGCACTCGCACGGAGGTCGGATGCCATCACCTGGGCACCCGAAAACCCGGAGACCCCGCAGACATGAGCCGTGTTGCCGTGAACACGAATGTCAGCGCCCATCCGCACCAGTTCCGAGGCATGCATGAAACGATCGGGAAATACGCGGTCGCTGATGCGGCTGTCTCCGGGAATGACGGCCAGCAGAGCGGTCAGCTGAGCCTGCACGTCCGTCGGCAGACCAGGATACGGTTCCGCACACAGCTGCACCGGGCGATCCATTGTCGCTGCGCGGACGCGCAGTCCGGCGGCCACTGGGTCCACATGCACACCGATCTCGTTCAGGACCTGAATCACGGCTGTCATGTGTCCGGTCGGAGCGTCGACCAGCAGCACATCACCGCCCGTGATGGCTGCAGCCACGGCCAGCGTTGCTGCCTCGATCCGATCGGCGATGATTCGATGTCGCACGGCATGCAGCTCCTCGACGCCGTCGATTTCCAGGACGGATGTTCCGAGTCCCCGGATGTGAGCTCCTGCCGCATTCAGAAAATGCCCGAGGTCGACAACCTCCGGTTCCATGGCAGCCGAACGGAGCACAGTGTGACCCTTGGCCAGGACAGCCGCCATCATGACGTTGCAGGTCCCCGTCACAGTCGGCCCGAATGCACCTCTGAGGTCGACATCTGCTCCGCGCAGCTGGTCTGCTTCGGCCACGACATAACCGGATTCCAGGCGGATGTCGGCTCCCAGCGCTGCGAGTCCCCGCAGGTGAATATCGATCGGCCGGTGTCCGATGTTGCACCCGCCGGGCAGCGAAACACGAGCGGTTCCGAATCGTGCCAGCAGCGGACCGAGCACACACACACTGGCTCGCATCTGGCGGACAAGATCATACGGTGCGACCGACATGCGGACGGTGCGGGCATCGACGGTCAGCGAGGAATCCCGATCTTCAATCGTTGCGCCCATTGACTGCAGCAGCCGACGCATCGTGGCGATGTCCTGCAGTTGCGGAATCCTTTCCAGAGTGACTGCGCCCGGAACCGCCAGTGTCGCCGCAAGAATCGGGAGTGCCGCATTCTTGCTGCCTTCCACCCGCACCGTTCCGCGCAGCCTGTGTCCGCCTTCCACGCAGAACATGTCCATGATCAGAGTCCCTTCTGATGACTGGAATCGGTCGTAGGATGGGCATTCCCGCCCGTCGCAAGCCACACTGCAGAACAAGGCACGTCACGCGGAGCGTGACGGCTACGTGATGGGCCTTCCCAGCACTGCGTCCACGATCCGTTCGTTTCCGTTCAGATCTCGTGTGACAGTTGTCGTCTGAAAGCCGCCGGCGATCAAGAGGGAAGCCACCGCCTGGCATTGCGTCGGGTCAACTTCCATGGCAATGAAGCCTCCTGGTTTCAGGAACGAGGGGGCCTGCGCGATGATCCGGCAAATGACGTTCAGGCCGTCTTCTCCGGCAAAGAGTGCCTCGGATGGCTCGTGCAGAAGAACTTCCGGCTGCAAAGTTCCTCGTTCGTCATCCCGAATGTACGGCGGATTGCTGACCAGCCCGTCGAAGTGTCCGAGTTCGGCCTTCAATGACTGAAGCACGTCGCCGATCAGCAGAGTGACCCGGTCTTCCAATTCATGCCGAACCACATTCCGGGCTGCAATTTCCAGCGCTCTGTCCGAGATATCGGTCGCGGTCAGGGTGCACAATGGCCTCTGCTTCGCCAGGGTGATCGCGACGCATCCTGACCCGAACCCAACTTCCAGAATCCTGCAGGGCAAGTCTTTGGGAATCCGGTC
>JANNGQ010001248.1:0-2044 GCA_031403975.1 Planctomycetota bacterium | reverse complement strand
TGTTCGTGTGAACTCCGGTCAGCACGACGCTGGTGATTCCGCGTTGTTCCAGAATGTTCCAGACCTCATCACCGCGATCGCTGATGAAATCCAGGGATGCCGTGGAAGACTCAGTCACCGCTGATTGAAATCGACGGCGATCTGGATTTCATCAGCGATCGCGGTGATGAGGTCTGGAACATTCTGGAACAACGCGGAATCACCAGCGTCGTGCTGACCGGAGTTCACACGAACATGTGTGTGCTCGGTCGTCCGTTCGGACTGCGGCAGATGATCCGCAACGGAAAGAGAGTCCTCCTGATGCGGGACATGACGGACTGCATGTACAACCCGAAACGCTGGCCGTACGTCGACCATTTCAGCGGTAACGATCTCGTCATTTCGCACGTGGAGCGATTTGTCTGCCCCACAGTTACGAGTGATCAGGTCCTGGGCGGTGAGCCGTTTGTCTCGAAGACGGACTTCCGGAAGAAACGCGACGTCATGGAAATCGTCCGGCCGCTGCGGGATTTCGAGTCGATGAAGAAAGACTGGACAGTCGTCGCACTGCCGACAACCTGGTCAGAAGCAACGCAAGATGCGCTGGCTGAGCACTCGGGAGTTGTCTGGTATCGCAGTACACTGCGATTGCCGGATCGCTGGCTGCAGAACGCGGAACCGTTTGCACTGGTGACACCTCCGGTAAAGGGAAGCGTCAAAGCCTGGCTGAACGGACAGGAACTTGCGGGAATTCAGCCGCTATGTCTGAGTTGTTCCGCCCCGGAACCCGTGAAGTTCAGATTCCCGACTTCCGCGTTCACACAGAACGAGGCCAATCTGCTGGTGATTCGTGTTCAGGCTGATGCGGCAGAAGAATCTCTGCTCAAGCCGCCCGAACTGAAAGCCGGTGACCATTCCTTTGAACTTATGGGGCGCTGGCAAATGAGGGTCGGAGACGACGACGCATGGAGCAACATGCCGCTGCCGGCCAAGTTCGGTACTGCGACCGACATCTTCTTTGAACCGAAAGCCGAGCGGTGATTCAAGCCTGCACGCGAGAACAACGCCGCGAAGGGACTGTCGTCGAACTTTTCTCTACCTTCCCCGCGTCCCTTCTCCCCCGCACAGAGGGACTTTCGGTTTTGTCGTGGGGCAGGCTTTCAGCCTGCCTCGTCGATTCAAAAACAATGCTTTTTTTAGTCCAGGCAGGCTGAAAGCCTGCCCCACAAGAAATCGCCACTAATCCGAAAGTCCCCTGGGGGAAAAGGTGGTCGCGGCGCGCCGGGAAAGAGGGGGTTCGCCTGCGACTCGGCTCTGCAATGCCGATCAGACCACTACTGAATCCGCAATGTCATCCAGCGCAACGAGTGTGGCTTTGCCGGCCGATTCACGCACCATCGTGCAGATGAGGTCAATCGAGCGGAACTCCGGATCTGTTGCGACAAGACACGAAGGGTGGGCCAGGAAATCGAAGACGGCGTTGTGCTCAACTGCCCTCGTGACTGCCTGGCGGATGGCCTCCAGAAACCATTCCAGTTTCCAGCGACCCGTTCGAAAGGCGCCGATATCACTGATTGGGCTCATCGGGATTTCAATGAGCCCGGTGGGATACACAAACGGTTGTGCAGATTGCTGTTTGGCGACAATGTCGGCATACGTCTCAGGAGTCGGTTCCTGCAGGGGATTCCCGTTCAAATGCGGCGGATACTTGCTGCTGACCCAGCGGAAGCCGGCTTCCATCAGAAGTCGTTGAATGTCCTCACGACCGGCCAGTCCTTCCGCAAAGCCTCCCGGAGTTCTGAAACCCCGGTTATCGATACCCGCCCGCTGCTTCAGCGCCATCGTTGTCAGTCGGACATTTTCCCGGATGACCTCTTCGACGGTCCTGCCGTCGATCAGCCACGGAGACCGCTGAAAGCGGAACTGAAGATCCTCTGTTCGTTTCGCCAGCACATAGACATGGTCGTACGTGTGATTGCCGATGGGACAGCCCAGCGCGGCAATTTCCTTCAGCCACTCCGCGCTCGGCTGTTCCAGCACGCGGCCGACACAGAAGAAATGAATG
>JANNGQ010001247.1:0-10710 GCA_031403975.1 Planctomycetota bacterium | reverse complement strand
TGGAGTCCATCAAGACGCTGACGAAATCGAGTAAGGACGATGCGGCAGGTACGCTCAAGAAGGAACTTACCGAATTTCAGCTGGCGGAGAAGATTTTTGACGGCTGGCATTACCATGTCGTGACAGAACAGCTGTCGTGGCATGATGCCGCGGAAGCGTGCCAACGCCAGGGCGGCCGATTGGCGATTGTGCATACGGAATCAGAAAACCAATTCCTCATTGCCCTGATGAAAGCTGCAGGAAGCGATTTGGCGTTCATCGGCGCGACGGACGAGGGGCTGGAAGGACAATGGCGATGGGTGGATGACGCAGTTGTCGACTACTCGAACTGGGATCAGGAACACGGTCAGCCAAACAACAATACCGGGACCGGTCAACGCGAGCATTACGCTGCCATACTTCTTGAGTACAAGGGCCAGTGGTGGGACGTTCCCGGATCTTCCAGCGACTTCATTTGCCAGTGGGACTGAAATGGACGATCGCCGCCCGACGCCGTGAACGATTTTCTGCATTGAAAGTTGGGAAAATGCGTTCGTAGCCGGAGTCGTGAGACTTCGGTGTCGCGCTGTCACGACCGATTTCTCACGAATCCGTCTACAAGGATCCCTCACGGCGGGCCACACTTCTTACCCCTGCCTTTGTCGCAGCTGTGTGCGACGACCTTCGAGTCCCATCGGCGTGTCTCTGATAATCAAGGTGCATCGCACTGATTCTCCTTTGTCTGGAGTGGCACTTTTTGACTGATCTGTCAGGTCAGGAACTTATCGTAATCGGCATGAGTTCCGATTCAGATCCATTGAATGCCGTCCGGCACGTCAATACCGATGGCCCGAGTGTGCAGACCGATTCGCACCGACCAGAGTTCCTCGATGCGTTTCAGATGAAGTGACGGATGGCGAGGATTGGCCTTCAACAACTCATAGCTCTTGTCGGCGAGTTCCTGAACTTCGGCAGGAAGATTCCTGTAAAACTTCCAGAAGCCGGAGGAGGTGTAATGCTTCAAATCTCGCGCGCCTTTCCCTGGGCGAACTCCTCTCGCGCCGCAGCGATGAGTTCCTTGAACTTCCCTGCATTGAAGTCCGCCTGGATCTGCTGATCCCAGTGTTCGTTCTCGAACTCGTGAAACCATTCTCGAAACTGCGCAAGGGCATGTTGAGAAAGATTTCGAACACGAGCTTCAACTTCTTCAACGTCGCTCATGAGACGAGCTTACACATGATTCAGCGGACGAACAATGGATTTTGACAGTCGGAGTGAGCATCCATCGCGGCTTTCTCACGAAATCCCGTACTTCCGGCACTTGCTGAAAAACGTACTGCGGGGAAGGTTGAGCTGACGGGCGGCGACAGCTTTGTTTCCGGACGCCGCGCGCAGTGCATCCCGCAATTGTGCTTCCTCCGCAGCTGGATTCTTCTGAAAAGTCGCTGACGACGAAAACCCTTCTCCTTCGGAAACACGGCGGGCCACACTTCTTACCCCTGCCTTTATCGCAGCCGTGTGGGACGACCTTCGAGTACCTTCGGCGTGTCTCTGAGGAGCTCCGATCACTTGCCGCAGTTCCGCCGGCAGGTCGGCCAGCATCACGACGTCACTGTCAGCGAGCACTACCGCGCGTTCGATCACATTTTCCAGTTCGCGAATGTTGCCCGGCCAGGCATGAGCCTCCAGCGCGGCCAGAGCCTCGGGATCAATCTGACGGATCTGCTTCTTCGCCTTCTGAGCCGACCGGCTCAGAAAAAAGAACACGAGTTCGGCAAGGTCTTCCTGTCGTTCCCGCAGCGGCGGCAGAGTCACGGCGACGACATTCAGACGGTAGAACAGATCCGCGCGAAACTGTCCGGACGCAATCATCTCTTCGAAATTGCGGTTGGTCGCTGCGATCAGACGCACATCGACCTGAATGGTCCTGTCGCTCCCGACGGGTTCAAAACATCGCTCCTGAAGAACTCGCAGCAGCTTCACCTGCGTCTCTGCCGGGATATCCCCGATCTCATCCAGAAACAGCGTCCCTCCGTCAGCCGCCTGGAAGCGCCCAGCTTTGTCAGCGTGCGCCCCAGTAAACGCTCCTTTGACATGACCGAAGAGCTCGCTTTCCAGCAGCGATGAAGATAGCGCCGCGCAGCTGACACAGACAAGACTGCCGGAGGCCCGGTCACTGTTGCGGTGAATGACCCGGGCCAGCAGTTCTTTCCCGGTTCCGCTTTCACCCCGGATCAGCACGGTGGACGGACTTCGCGCCACTTTTCTCACCTGCGCCAGTACGTCCAGCAGCGAAGCACTGTTTCCGCGGACACCTTCACGGTCAAAGTCTGTTTCTGATGCCGTCACGGGTGCCTGACCGGCATCTCGCTGAAGCGAAGTCAGCTCGGCGCGAAGCATTGCCATCTGACGCTGCTGTTCGGCAATGCGATCCATTTTCGTTTTCAGCTCGGCGTCCAGGAGAGCCAACTGCTGATTGGCCCTGGAACTGTGCAGAGCCAGGACCGTCATCTGCGCGATTGCGTGCAGGAATGCGATGTCTTCCGCTGAGAATTCCGCTCCGCCGTTGCGGCGTCCCAGAATGATCACGCCGTGCAGGCCCCCCTCCCCCTGCAGCAGGCACAAGAGTTCTGCCCTCAGGTCATGCAGCAGCTGTTGCACCGGATTCATCACCTCGCGGTTCGCGGAAGGAATCCTGAGGACCACAGTTTCACCCGGTTCCGTGACCGGGACCTGTTCGCTTTTCAGTTGCGCCGGAGCCGTCGAAATCGAACGAGTTCCGATCAGACGGAATACTCCCTGCCCATCGCGCACAAACATGATGGCCCACGACGCATCGATCACATCCTGACAGGTCTTGAGAGTGATTTCCGCCATTTCCGAGGGTTCTGAAAGGTAGGCGGATGACCGGTTCAGCTGCTGCATCGCGCGGTCCAGCTGGTACTTTTCGCTGAAGAAGCGCCGGTCCACGACGGCCTGCATGCGGTCGCGCACCCACAGCGTCAGTCCCGCGGCCAGCAGCAGAATCAGAAACAGCGAAATCTGTTGAGTTGTCGACGAGTTGAGAGGCAAGCTGTAGCTGTGTGCAGCAACGCCGCCGATCGCCAGAAACGTGGCAAATCCGCCGGACACCAGCAGGGACGTCAGCACATACCGTCGCCCCTTATCATTGGCATCCTCCGCCAGCATCAGTCGATGCCGCAACATCCCGTGGGAATACGCCGCCATGAACAGCATGCTGGCGATAAACATGGGAATCTGAGCTCGCCCGAGCGCAAATTCCACTTTGCGGAAAAATGCCAGATAGAGCGTGTACCCGATCGGAATCGTCGACAGCAGCGCCGCACCAAGAATTGTCATCACCTGCCGTCGCTCACGAGGCGATTCGATGCGAAACAGGCTGATGCCCAGTTTGCAGACCGTCAGTGAAAAATAGCACGACGCTGTCACGATTGTCGCATGAACCAATGTCCTCAACAATGACAGCATGGCTGTAGAATGAACGACGGAATCCATCGAACCCGACGTGCCGCGGACCATGATCTCCGTCAGCACCGCGAGCTTCTGAAAGACATTCATCTCACCGCTGATCGCGCTGCCATTCAGGCTCCAGCCGGTCCAGTAGATCAAGACCAGGATTACACTCATCATGCCCATCGGTCCGAACACACCGATCTGGATCAGCATCCGGTGGTTGCGAATAAACTCCGGCTCGCGCGGGAACACGAGAAAGAAATTCAGCACCATTGACGGAAGCATTGCCGCACAGATGATGAACGGAATATTCAGCAGCGGATTGTCCGCCAGTATCCACCAGTGAAACCCCGGCACAAATGCGCCCGTCGCCGCGCAGCACATCAGGCAGAAGTTCTGAGCCACGCGATCAAACGGGCGATACCAATACGACGCCAGGGCCACCGCAAGAATCGAGAGCTGACACGCGAACCAGACGATCGTCAGAGAAACCTCAAGAACGCTCACCGGTCGAACTGAAACGTAAATCCGATTCAGCAGCGTCGGATCGGACGATCGCAGGTTGCGGTACACAATTTCGACTTGTCGCTCTGCAGGAACCGAGGAATCGCTGCTGTAAATCTCCACCAAAGGCGGAACCTTCAGTTCCGCGGGGTCCGATCCTGGAACAAGCTGACCACCCGGTGGTATCGTGGCGGACCGCAGGCTTCCCAGTGCAGCCACAAAATCGAAAAACGTCCGGGTTGAATGACCATTCAGACTCGTCAGACGATCCCCGGGATTCGGAGTTGGTTCAATGCTTTTCCCCGTGCCATTCATCCATTGCCGGATCTCAACTCCACCTTGCTGAAATTCGTCCCGGTTTTCCGGAAGCAGACATCGAAGACCCACGTCCGGAAACGTGGCAACATACCACAAAACGGTGACAGCGTATGTCACGACAAACGCAGTAAACGCAGCCACGACGCCTCGGTGGTCCGAGGCAGTTCGATGAGAATTGGCGAACCGGATCTGCAATGGCTGCTCCTGGCAATTCCTGACTTCGGCGCCTACAGCGCCGAATCATCAGATCCAAACACTACCGCTTCAGCGCCGAATATTCAACAGACTCGCCTGCTCAGCGCCGAAAATGTTCGCGCCATCTTGTTGTGGCCTCATGAGTTGGGTCAACATGACCCCAGATGTACTGCTAACTCTGCGAATTGCTGCGTCGACAGAGAATATTCTGAATACCGGCAGTTTTGGCACGTTGAATGCATTCGGCTCTCATACCCAACCGCCCTTCGGGGTTGATGAGCAACTGTTGAACGAAGAACTCACTCGCTGTTTGGTCGACCCAGCCTCTGCAGCATCCCCAGTCATCTTCAACGTTCAGTCCCCGCATGTTGCTTGTCCTCCGAAGGGCTTTTTCATGCGCGCTGGTTTGCTCACGGATGGAATTCAGATTCGCGGCCTCTCGATCCAGGCGATCGTCGCATTCATCGTAGGGTAGGCTTCAGCCTGCCGAGATCATTCGGATGGATATGCTTTCGGATGAAACTGGCAGGCTGAAGCCTACCCTACGGAGATTCAGCGTTCTTTCGACAGCCCCAGGCGCTGCGGCGGAGCAGCGCTAAGATTGCTGGATTAGCGTGAGTTGCCGGATCCCGGACCTGGCAAGATCCAGCATCGCGTTCAGCGTCATCTGATCAAACGGAGCACGTTCTGCAGTGCCCTGGACTTCGATGAACTTGCCGGAGCCCGTCATGATCACGTTCATATCGACGTCTGCCCGATGGTCTTCGTGATAATCGAGATCGAGGACTGGATTGCCGTCGACGACTCCTACACTGACCGCGGCAACAGTGTCGATTAGAATCGGGCGCGTGGACTGGATCTTTCGGACCGCTTCGGCCAGAGCCATGAAGCCGCCGGTGATGCTGGCCGTACGAGTGCCTCCGTCGGCCTGAAGGACATCGCAGTCGATGGTGATCGTGTGCTCGCCGAGTGCTTCGAAGTCGACAACTGCCCGAAGACTTCGACCGATCAACCGCTGGATTTCCGTTGTGCGGCCGTCCACCTTCAGGAGATCACGCGGTTTGCGGCTCGACGTGCTGCCCGGCAACATGCTGTATTCGGCTGTGACCCAGCCCAGCACCGGAGTACCCTCAGTCCGGGACTTCCGCCAAGCCGGAATGGATCGTTCCAGGCAGGCCGTACAGAGCACCATCGTCGCACCGGCTTCGAATAAAATGCTCGCAACGGCATTTGTGGTAAAGCCGCGCTGAATCCTGATCGGTCGAAGCTGGTCGGGGGTTCGGTTGTCGTGGCGCGGCATGGCGGGATTGCAGACTGGAGGAGGATGTCGGCAGGCTGAAGCCTGCCCAACGAATAAATCGTGCCTGGCGAAAATGCAGTTCGGACGTCGGAAAACAGCCGGCAGAGTGATTGAGAACTATCGCGGATATTCCCGCAGTATCACAGCGATCGACAGCAGGATTGCCGCCGTCAATTGGCATGAGGTCCGTTCGTTCAGTAAACTGGTTCCGGGCAAACGTGATCCCGATGGTCGTTCATTGTGAATTCGAGGCCTTCTGCCCATGTGAATCCCCGGAACATTTTTGGAGCAGGTTGCGTATGTCGTCTCAATCACGCCGAGGATTTCTCAAGACTACAAGCCTTGCGGGACTGGCCTCCGCGGCTGCTCCGTATTGGTTCGCGCCGACATCGATGGCGGCCGCGTTTCGCAGCCCGAATGAGCGGCCGGTGCTGGGATGCATCGGAACAGGCGACCGCTGGAATTCCGTTGGTCCTTCCGCCATGGAATTCGCGGACTGTGCGGCTGTCTGCGATGTCGATGTTGCGCATGTGGAAAAGGGCAAAGCGACGGCTCTGAGTCGTCAGAGTAAGCCGGGGGCAGAGCGAACCGTCGATATGTTTGAAGACTATCGGAAGATCCTCGACCGCCAGGACATCGACGTCGTAACGATTGTCACTCCGGATCACTGGCACTCGAAAATTGCCATCGAGGCCATGAAAGCCGGCAAGGATGTTTACTGCGAAAAGCCGCTGACGCTGACAATCGACGAAGGTAAGCAGATTCGCAAAGTCCTGGACGAAACCGGTCGCGTGTTCCAGGTCGGGACTCAGCAGCGCAGCGAAATGGAACTGCGGTTCCTGCACGCGGTCGCATTGGTGCGCGAAGGCCGCATCGGTGAACTCAAGACGGTGACGGTGGCCATCGGCGGGGCACCGTCCAGCGGGCCGCTCCCGGTGGTCGACGTTCCGAAAGGACTGAACTGGGATATGTGGCTGGGCCAGGCTCCGGAGTCCCTGTATCGCTTCAAGAAAACGGATGGTCATTATGGCAACAGCCGCTGCCACTATGAGTTCCGCTGGTGGTACGAATACTCGGGCGGCAAGATGACCGACTGGGGTGCTCATCACGTTGACGTGGCTGCCTGGGCGTTCAATCTCTCGGACACGGGCCCGGTCAAGGTCGAACCTGTGATGGCGAAGCACCCGGTTCCCATGAAGAACGGGATGCCGACCGATCCGACTCAGTACAATGTTGCCACGAGCTTTCATGTCACCGCGACGTTTGCCAACGGAGCCGTTCTGCACATTCGCGACGATGCGAAGGAACTGGGGTTTGACAACGGCCTGATGCTGGAGGGCACCGACGGCCGGATCTTCGTCAACCGTGGCAAGCTGACTGGTGCTGCGGTCGACAGCATGAAAGAGACGCCGTTGAAGGAAGAAACGCTGAAGACGCTGTACAAGGGCAAGCAGCCCGGAAATCACATGAAGAATTTCTTCGAGTGTGTGGTCGACCGGACTCAGCCGATCAGCGACGTCCACAGTCACCATCGGGCGATGACCGTGTGTCATCTCGCGAACATAGCAATCCGGCTCGACCGGACAATTCAATGGAATCCTGACACGGAACAGATCGTCGGTGACGCAGACGCAGCGTCATGGACCGCCCGCGAACAGCGCAAGGGTTACGAGATCGAGGTCTGATTTCCGTGTGGCCCGAACACATCTGTCCGGATTTTTTTTGCGGATCACCGGAACACATCGAAGCAGGGACGCGCAGAGATTTTCATCCCTCGCTGAAGCAAAGCACTTGATGGACGAGTTCCACGACGAAACAGATTCACTCATCGGGCTGTCATGCGTCGTCGACGTCTATGATCGGGATGAGTTGTTTGAATCTGTGGATAATCACCGCGTCGTGGAGCTGTCGCGGCTCGACGGACGTACGGGCTTCGCAAGTGTGGAGAACGTGCTCAAGTCCACCGGAATCGCGCAGCGCCGTCTGCTCAGTGAACACTGTTCGACGGTCGACCTGGCGCAGGCGGTTTGTCAACGACTGCTGAAAGTCACTGGTTTGCGACTGCAGGATTTCTCGGCCGTGCTGCTGTGTCATTCGCATACTGACCCGCAGGCGTGCGAGCGTCTGGCGGCAGAACTCCGGCAGCGGATGGTTCTGTCCTGGCCGAGACGATCGGGGCCGCCGCAACCAGCGTGTTCCAGTGACAGGAATGAGCTGCCTCAAGTCTGTTCCATACCGGTGATTTCGGCGTTCAACTTCGGTTGCAGCGGTTTCATGAAACTGCTTCAGGAAGGTGTGATGCAATTGGCCGCCGACAGCCCGGCCGCCCGCATCGCGCTGATCAACGTGGAAACCCCGGAGTCCTGGCACGACGGGTCGGACCGGCTTTTCTGCGGCATCGTTTCCGCAGGAGCGACGGCCGCGGTCATCGAGCGTGGTCGCGGCGTTCCGATCCATCTCGCACAAGCGGACGATTTTCCTGTCCCCATTTATCTGCGGGTCAACCCCGCACCGCTGTTTCATCAGGAAACCACAGATGTCTACAGCTTCCGAGGGCGACGGGAGCGCCGGACGGTCATGCGGATGAATGGCGAGACCGTTTTTCTCAGCGGCATCGAACTGATGCTTTCCGGTCTTCGAACCGCCGCATCGTCGATCGACCGCCGGCCCGGGCAGCGAGTTGTCGTGGTGCCTCATCAGCCAAGCGGCAAACTCCTGAAAGCCCTGATCGCCGCGGCTCGTCCGGAGTTTCCCGGGTTCGAATTCCTGAACAACCTGAAGCTGTACGGAAACACGATCTCCGCATCTGTCCCGACCATTCTCGCCCGGTTGCCGGAAGTCCTCGCCGCCAATGGCTGCAATCCACTGCGGGACGGTGACCATATCATCCTGCTGGCCGCCGGCATCTGTATGGAAAAAATGGCCGACCACATGTCCGCCGGGCATGCGTGTCTGCAGTGGGTGGCTGCCGGTGGCGGGATCGATGCTGCACGCTGTTTGCGGCAGCCGGCGCGTGCGACCGAGGGAATTGCGGCGAGCGAATAGCCGACTGTGGTTGTCCGGCCGCTCAACGCCGTGAAGGATCTTTGTAGCCGGATTCGTGAGAATTCGGAGGTGCCCCTGTGACTCCGAAGTCTCACGACTCCTGCTACGAACGCACTTCCGCAGGTGTCATTGCGGAAAACACTTCACGGCGTTGTCAGTCGTTCCGGCGGCGGTAACACTCCGTTTCGCATTGTTGAAGGCGACGAATTCCAGCCGACGGAGCGGCTGGCCAACAGTAAAACACAGTCATAACGTTACATCATCTCTACTTCACCGTCACCAGATCGCCCGTCGGGTTTTCCGTCAGCAGCAGGCTGCGAAAGTGGTACTCCTGCGGTTTGTCGTTGCTGTGGAGCTGCAGTCCGATCGGGCAGGCCTTGAGCATCTCCGGTTTGTCGGTGAAATCGAAGATCTGGCGGCCGTTGGCTGCGAAACGAATCCGGTCGCCGATGACGAGGATTTCAATCTGATTCCACTCACCCTGTTTCTCGACCTCAGCGCCTGGACCTCCGGGGACGACTCGATTACGCCGATGAGCGTCATAGATGCCCCACTCGTGGCAGAACAGCAACAGCGGGCCTTTGAAGCCGAAGGAGTTCTCGCCGGCATCCGTAAACTGTTCGCCGAGTGCCGCGACGGCCGAGTGCATCGTGGAATGCCGGTCGCTCATTGTCTGCTTCACGTCAAGGATCAGTCGGAAATTGCGGAAGGGCTTTTCTGTGAACAGATAAGTGCTGCTGGCAACCGGATCTTCGTTGGCTCCGCGGATCATTCCATGCGTGACCGACCAGCGCGTTGAATCGCCCTTCCAGCCGGACAGATCCTTGCCGTTGAACAGGTGTTCCACGGTCTCCGACTTCGGGATCAGAGACTCTGTGACCAGTGGTTCTGAAAAATCTGTGTCCGGTTGTTCGAGTTTCAGCTCTTTGATCCAGGTGTTGCGATAACGGACATCATGGCCTTCACACTGCAGCTTGAGTCCTCCCGGAGTATCGGTGATGCCGTTGCCGTCATCATTCCCGCCGTCGATGCCGGAATTCGGGCCGCCCCAGACCTTGCTGATCTCAAAGTCGTCATGCACCTTCTGGCCATTGAAGTACATGGTCACGCGGGACTTCTCATTTCGCCTGCCGTCCTTGAACCTTGCTGCCCGGAAAGTGATGTCCCAGGCGTTCCAGTGCCCGCGACCGTTGTAGGCGAAGTATGGCGATTCACTTTCGTTGATGACGGCTCCCAGGCCGTGAGGCGTATTGTCGCCGTCCAGCACCTGAATCTCGTGGCGGTTCTGCAGATAGACGCCGCTGTTGCCGCCAGGACTGGCGATCAGCAGTTCAATGTGCAGCCGGAAATCGCGGAACGCTTTCTTCGTGACGATATCTGCTGCACCAAAGCGTCCGCCCGCCGCCGCCGGATCGTCGGTCATCACCGCCGAACCTTCATCGACGGGATCGTCAACGATCTTCCACTTGATCGGCAGTGACGATTTGAATCCAGGGCCTTGCCAGTACGTCCACTTCTCATCCAGCATCTCGCGGGAGCCGTCGATCAGCATCTCGGCACCCTCAACCGGCACAGCACCAATTCCGATGTCGGCTTTGGCGGAAGCGGGGAAAGCAGCGAAGACCGAATACGCCATTGTCACTACCATGAAACGAACGTGCATCGATCGGACCTCACAGCAGAATTCAGGGGATTTCCAGTGCTGCGGTATTATGTTGAGCCAAATCCCATCCCACCAGTAACTGCGGACCGGGTGCAGCAGAATGAAGCCGTATTCTTGTGACCGCCGTCGCTGAACGGCCGATTCAATCTCCAGCCGCCCGACCCAGCCCCGTTAAGGATGTTCCTCAACGAAACCTGACGGAATGTGTTCGTAGCCGGAGTCGTGAGACTTC
>JANNGQ010001246.1:0-4194 GCA_031403975.1 Planctomycetota bacterium | reverse complement strand
CGCGGCGAGGTCCCTAGTGCTCCGTCAAGGCTTCGTTGAGGGGTTGAAGCCTGAAGCACAAGCGAAGGAACGTGTGTGACTGACTTCGCTTGCACTTTTTGAAGTTGCGCATTTCAGGCCCGGAGGGCCGATATATCCAATGCCGGTGGCGTAAGCCACCGGTATACGAGAATCAAAAACCTAAGGCCTGAAGGGCCGGCATACTGGCGATTGTGTCGGCCCTTCAGGTCTGAATCGCTGTGTTTTCTGTATTCCGGTGGCTCACGCCACCGGCTGACGATGTGCCGGGCTTCCAGCCCTGACGAAATGCGCAACTTCAAAACTTGCGCTTCAGGCTTCAATGCCAGCAACCCATAATTCAAGCCTTGACGCCACACTACTATTGTCGAGTGCGGAAATCGTCTCCTTTGCCAATGACAGCCGCCTGCGCGCTGTGCAGACCCAGAGTCATAGCGCGGGTTGCGGCGAACTGCAGGATCTTTGCCGCGTTCGGAGCGGCCACTGTACCGCCGTAGTGAATGCCGGTCGCTGTCGGTTCATCAACCATCAGTAGTACCAGAACAGCAGGATTTTCTGCCGGGGCCCCGCACACGAACGACAACACAAATGCCGAATCGGAATACGTTCCTGTCTCGGGATCGAGTTTCTGAGCGGTCCCCGTTTTACCGAACATCGACAGTCCCTGAGTGCGAGCCGACTTGCCGGTGCCGCGTTCCACCACCTGAACCAGCGGATGCTGAACAAGCCATTCAGCAATGTCGTTTTCCAGCAGCTTCGCTCCCACATCATCCGAAGGCACAACCGTATGAACGTAAGGAGCGTTTTCGCGGTCCTCGTCCGCAGCTCGTTTCAGCAGGTGCGGCCGCACCAGACGTCCTCCATTCGCCAGTGCCGCATGAGCCGCAATCAGCTGCAACGGAGTCACGGCCAGTTCCTGACCCATGGGGATCGAGCCGAGCGAATACACATTCCATTGTGAGAACGGACGCAGCAATCCCGAAAGTTCTCCCGGCAGTTCAATTCCCGTGCGACGTCCGAAACCGAACGCCCGAGTCGCCTCATACAGTGATTCCAGCCCGATTCTCTCTCCAATCTTTGCCATGCCGATGTTGCTGGATTTCACCAGGACATCTTCCACGCTGAGCGATCCGTAGGAATGATGATCGTGCAGAATCCTCGGCCCCATGCGGTAGGCTCCGAAGCTGCAGTCAATCAACTCAGCCCGCTGAAGTACCTGCGTCTGCAGAGCCCAGCCGACGACGAACGGCTTGAATGTGGAACCGGGCTCGAAAATGGCCGAAACCGCCAGATTCTTCCAGGCACTGTCCGGAACGGCGACGAGTGAATTCGGATCAAAGCCCGGTCGCGAAGTCATGGCGAGGACCTCGCCCGAATGCGGGTCCATGACAATCGCACAGGCACCGACGGGCTTCCATCGTTCCATCACGGCGTCAACCTGCCGCTCGGTTTCAATCTGCGTCAGCAGGTCGATTGTCGACACGACCGTCTGTCCGTGATCCGGCGGCAGCGACCGTTCTGCAGCGACCTCGACCACAATCCCCCGGGCATCGCGAGTCATCACACGGTTGCCGTCTGTACCGCGTATCAGTTCATTCAGACTCTGCTCAAGCCCGCCCTGCCCTGCGTTTTCGATATCCCGGATCCCAAGCACATGAGCCGCGTAACCTCCCTGCGGATACTGCCGCTGATACTCCCGCCTCAGGCCCCAAGACGCCTTCGGTAATCCGAGTTCCCTCAATTGAACGACTTGTTCGTCGTCAATGCGGCGCTTGATCCACACGAAGCGTTTGTCGGCGTTCTCAACAAGCCGGTGGTACAGATCATCCGCGTTGAGGTTCAGGACCGGACTGACGATCCATGCAAAATCCCACGGATGCTCTATCTCGTCAGGGACGGCGTACAAGCTGTCGCAGGTAATGGTCATTGCCAGTACCTGACCATTGCGGTCAAGGATTTCTCCGGGCCGGGCGGGGATCACTTCGCTGAAAATGCTCTGCCGGGCGACTCGATCATTCATCAGTTGCCGCTGCCACCCCTGTAGCTGAATCAACCGTCCGATCAGCACGGCCCAGCCTGCCAGAAAGCAGAAAGTGATTATGCGAAACCGCCACAACGCCCCCGTCGGAACATGAGATCGGGCAGACAGGGTTGCGGACTCGGCACAACGCTCGACGTCGAACAGGACTGCATCGAGGTGACGAAGATCGGCAATGACCTGTGGCCCGTCCCCACTGTGACCTTTCATCAGTCAATTCCCCGTGGATTGAATGGATGCTGAAACCGCATCATCGGAAGCCCGGGACGTAGAGGTCTGTCGTTCGCCTGCGCGTCGTCTGTAACGCGGGTTTTCCGTCGCTGCTGATCCGCGGTGATTGGTAACTGCGAGACTCCGCCAGCAGTGGTCGCCGCCGTAAGCTGCGCCGGTGCCGTCAGCCGCTGTGTCTCCAGCCGCAGCCGGACGAGCATCTCCAGCAGCAGGTCGGTCTGGTAATACTGCACACTTACCGCGCGGCGCAGTTCCAGAGTCTCTTTCTCCAGCCGGACACCGGCCATCGAAACGAGAACCACAAGGAGTAATGCCGCCGCAAAACGGAAGAACACGGAATACCTCTGAGATGAGCGACCTCATTGTTTAACGGCAAGCCACAGGCGACGGCGCTGCCGGACGCCCGAAACGTCGTCGCCTGTGGCCTTGCGATATACCACTCACTTTACTCACCCCATGCGTCAGCGAGGGCTTTCGTTATGTTTTCAGGCGACGTGAATTGCACCTCGCTGACGCTTCGGGTTGGTGTTCAACGTGCCATTCCTGGCCGCGTGCGGTATTGTCAGAATCCCAGCCGGCGGAGTCCCGGCGCGCCGAGAGACAGCAGTCGTTCGCGCAGCAGAAAGCCCCGCGGGAAATGGGCTCGCGCGGGGCTTTCCGTCACTTGTGGATGATCGGAAGTCAGGTCGCTACGGCTTCACATTGACTTCGGTCGCATCGGCAGGAAGTGCCAGAATCAGTCCGGCTTTCAGTTTGTTCGGATCTTTCACGATCGACTGATTGAGCCGATAAATCTCCACCCAGCGCGCCGACCTTCCCAGAAACCGTTCTGAAATCTCTGACAGCGTTTCCCGTTCACCGATCCGATAGGCTGGCGAACCGTCGTCCATGATCAGGAAGGACGCAGGCTCGACAGTCCTCGCTTTTGCATCCTGGAACAGCTGCGGATATCGCGACTCAAGCACTTCCGCCGGCGGCGTCAACACAACCATCCCGGGCCGCATTTTCTTCGGGTCCGGAATGCGATGCTGATTGAACACCGCCAGTGCCGAGAAGAGTCGCCCTGAGCCGTAGATGCGTTTCGAGATTTTCGTGTAGTTTTCTCCGTCCTGAACGACCGTCGAATCGAACGTCGAACCATCGTCAGGTGCAGGTTCCACAGCATTGTTCTGATAGTTGAATGCGGCAAGACTGAACTTGCCGTCGGCTCCAGAACCTGCGGCCGTCCGGATCAGATTCTGACTGGCCGAACGCGAAGACGGCTGAGTGACGGCGTCAAATCCGGAACCGAACGGAGTATGCTCCTGAGCCGCCAGCAGGGTTTCGTCAGGTGCCGTGTCATTCTGAGCAGCCAGGTCCGGGAATGATTCCTCAACATCGCTCACTGCGTTGTTGCGGACTGAAACACCACTGTTGTCATCTGCAAGAAAACCGCCGGAAAAGTCCGTGTCCTGCTGACGTTCATTCATTGCCAGAAGCGTGGCCTCCCTGGCCGGAGTTTCCATTGATTCGGGTTGAGCCGCTGACGGAAACTCGGCTGCCGACGGTGCAAAAGCAGGAATGGATTCATTGAGGGCCGCGGGACTCTCGGCGAGGCTGCTGTCTGATACCGCCTGGTCCGTTCCTTCAGATGATTGAACCGACACACTGTCATCCATTTGCGTGTTTGTCTGCGAAGAGTTCGTTTCGATTACAAACGAAGGAGTCTCCTGCAACTTGCTCAGTTGTGGCTCGGATTCTGGAGCTGATACGGCGGCGTTTTCGTGCTCCTGGGTAAGGCCGCTTACGGCCCCGGCGGCTTCAGATGTGCCTGAACTGCCGGTGGCAGCGTCATTCGCCGTCATCTCGGAGGGTTCGCTGAATGAAAAGTGCGGAGTCGATGAGTCCTCCTCCGAGTTGAGACCGGC
>JANNGQ010001245.1:0-2507 GCA_031403975.1 Planctomycetota bacterium | reverse complement strand
ACAGCTATGCCGACAGGCAGTGCTGGATGCAGATTCGAAATCCCAAGGGAGACGTCGTCTTCGAGAAAGAGGGGAAGACGGACCGCTGGGCCGGCGTTGACGGCGAATGGCTGCTTCCGGCAGATGCGACTCTGGGAAGTTACAGCGTTGGAATCGCGGAAGAAGTCGACGTCTCACGCGCGGTTGAAGAAAACGGTGTGACGAAGGTCATTACAGCAAAGGAACGCCAGCTCATCGGAAACGGCTCGTTCGTTGTCGAAGAATACCGTAAGCCCGAATACGAAGTGACGATTGAGGCTCCTGAAAAACCAGTCAAGCTCGGCGAAAAAATTCAGGCGAAAATTATCGCAAAGTACTACTTCGGGGCGCCCGTCACGGAAGCGAAGGTGCATTACAAAGTCGAACGCACAAAGAAAGACAGCCGCTGGTATCCAGTCGCTCGCTGGGACTGGCTGTATTCATCGGGATACTGGTGGTTTGCTCCGGACTATGCCTGGTATCCGGGATTCAATCGCTGGGGCTGCATGGCGCCGATTCGGCCGTGGTGGAACTGGAGCCCTGATCCTCCGGAGGTCGTCGTTGAAGGCGACGCCGAAATCGGCGAAGACGGTACGTTCCTTGTCGACATCGATACGGCAGCAGCTCTGGCCAGTCACAGCGACAGTGATCACAATTACGCGATCACAGCCGAGGTTGTCGACAAGTCACGTCGCACGATCATCGGCAACGGCAGCGTGCTGGTGGCTCGTGATCCGTTCAAAGTCTTCACATGGACCGATCGAGGCCACTATCAGACGGGTGATACGGTCAACGTGGGATTTCAGGCTCGGACTCCGGACGATAAGCCCGTCAAAGGCAGCGGCAAGGCCACTTTGTTCTCGGTGAAGTATGACGCTGACAAACCGGTCGAGCAGGAACTGCAGTCGTGGGACGTCTCGACCAGCGAGGCAGGTTCGGGCAATCTGAAAATGACGGTTCCTGTGGCCGGCCAGTTCCGCATCAGTGTGAAAATCACCGACAGCGAAGGCCACGAAATGGAAGGCGGCTATGTGCTGTTCGTGCGAGGCCCTGCCGACAACGGCGGCGGTTACCGTTTCAACGATCTGGAACTGATCACCGAGAAGCAGGAATACCAGCCGGGCGAAACCGTTCGTCTGCAGATCAACACGAACAAGCCGGACAGCACCGTCCTGCTGTTCGTGCGACCCATGAACGGCCTTTGCGCAAAGCCGATTGTCCTGCGGATGAAGGGCAAGAGCACCGTCCATGAGATCCCGATCGAACGCAGCGACATGCCAAACATTTTCATCGAAGCGATGACGATCGCAGACGGAAAACTGCACTCGGAAATGCGTGAGATCGTGGTTCCTCCTGAACAGCGAATTGCCAATGTCGAGGTGCTGCCGTCCGCAAGCCGCTATCGTCCGGGTGAAGAAGCAACGGTGAAGCTGAAGCTGACCGATCTGGAGGGCAAGCCGTTTGTCGGCAACACGGTGCTGTCCGTTTACGACGCGAGTCTTGAGTACATCGCTGCCAGCAGTATTCCGGAGATCCGCAGTTTCTTCTGGGACGTGCGCCGGTATCACCATGCCAGTACGTACACGAATCTGCACCGTGGCTCCGAGCCGGTGTACCGGGATAACGAAATCACGATGCAGCTGCTGTACGGCAACGATCCGACGAGGCTGCCTCATGATCGTGTCAAATTCGGCGGCAGGTTGATGCGAGGCATGATGATGAGCGATGCAATGGCCGCTCCGTCTGCCGCCTTGGAGATGGCTGGTGCTCCGATGTCGGAGGGATTAGGGGTGATGGGAGGCGCGATGGCCAAGTCCGCCGCGCCTGGCGGTCCGGCAAGCGGGGCCGATGTCGCTCCGGCACTGCGCTCCAACTTTGCAGACACAGCCTGGTGGGTCGCGTCCTCAACGGCCGACGTAAACGGCATCGTCGAAGTGAAGTTCACAGTTCCTGACAACCTGACCACATGGAAAATCAAAGCCTGGACGATGGGCGACGGCACGCGAGTCGGGTCGGGCACGTCCGACATCATCAGCAGCAAAGATCTGATCATCCGGCCTCAGACGCCGAGGTTCTTCACGGAACGCGATCAGATCGTTCTGTCGGCTGTCGTTCACAATTATCTGGCCTCAGAAAAGTCCGTCAAAGTCGTCATCGAAAACGAAGGCGGTCATCTCAAGCTGCTGGATGAGGCGACTCAATCAGTCTCCATCGCCGCCAACGGCGAAGCCCGCGTCAACTGGACGGTCGACGTGGTCGCGTCCGGCATGACGACGATTCGCATGAAGGCGCTCACGGACGAAGAATCCGACGCTGTCGAACTGAAAGTGCCGGTTCAGGTTCACGGCATGCTCAAAACGGAGATCTTGACGCCGCGCGCGGTGACGATGCCCGAACGCTATCTTCCGGTAATCGCCAAGGGCGATGAGGTGCTCGACTGGCGCGAGATGAGCGGCCGCTACGACAGCTCGCCGATGCGACTGATCGAC
>JANNGQ010001244.1:0-7988 GCA_031403975.1 Planctomycetota bacterium | reverse complement strand
CGCCAGTCAGCTTCATTGCCTGGGACGTTGGTTGCGGTAGTTCAGGCGGGCTTTTGTCATTCGTTCACGAAGGCCGCCTTGTTCGACGAATTCCTTCTCCAGCGTCTTCAATTGCTGATCCAGCAGATAATTGGTCTGATGAATCAGGCAGATCGCGATGTTTGCAATCACCTCGGCCGGACGGGTTTCGACGAACTCCCGATATACCTCAAACGTTTGCGGTGCTCGGCGTCCCAGATCACGCACAAACAAGGCTTCTCTGGAGTCCTTGTCCCAGATCGTAAGATCGCGGACTCGCAGATAATCGCGAAAATCGGCCAGCAGTTCCTCCAGACTGGCACGACCGACGTTGGTCAGTTTGATTTCGGTTTCCTTCGATGTCATCGCCGCCTTGCTGCCTTCCAGAATGTTCTGCTTGCATGAGCGGGCCGACTGAATCATCTGATCAACCGTGCGGTCGCCTTTGGACAGAAACTTATGGGCGAAACGGTAGGTGATGTCATATACGACCTCCGCTTTCTGGAACGACAGCAGCGTTTGATAATCGCCGCGAGGCGGCAACAGGCGGTCCGCTGACTGATGGGATTTATGTGAAGAATGGGACTTATGAGTTTCATCATTCCCATGCTTCCCATCATTCCCATAAGTTTCGTGCTTGTCGTTCACAGCAACCTCCCGATTCGGACCCTTCGCCCCCGGGGAGAAAGGACTGCGATACAGTCTACGGCCGGGCAATTCTCTCCAGCGATTTCAAGTCAATCGCTTCGCCGCTCTTGACCGAAACATACAGCTTCGATGCTTCCTCAACCATCGTCGGCAGCGGAACTTGATCGCCAATGCTCTGCAACTGTCGCGCGGAAATGAAGTGCGCCGAATGCAGCCCGATAATCTCTGCATTTGAGCCCTGAACGACAACAGCAGTTCCTTCATCAATCCCGATACCCAGCAGTTTCGGATGACGCCTGACAACAGGCAGCAGATCCGGATGCCGGCCTCGCTGAGTGAAGTGCTGATCGATCGCCGTGCCCGGCAGAAATGCAAATCCTCGCTCGTACCCTTCCGCCATCATGACGGTGTTTCCGAGCGGATGACCGCGAACCAGGAACTCGCCCTGAATCGTCGCGCCTGCCGAACTTCCGCCGATCACTCCGCCGCGGCGCAGTACGTCACGGAATAGTTCCACGGCTTCGGTGTCTTCGTAGGCATCAACGAAATTCCACTGGCGACCGCCGCCAAACCAGACTCCGGTCGCTGACTTCATCGCATCGCGAAACTCTCTTGATTCGACCTCGGACGCACCTCGCTGAGTCAGCACGGTGATTCCGGACACCTCAGCTCCTTTCAGAAAACCGAGCACATCATCTTTCGACGATTCCTCCCGGGACACGGCCGTCGGCAGCACGACGATTTCCGCTGATTCACCGCCCGCCAGTTCGACGAATCGCGCCACGACATCGTCAGGCATTGCCCCGCCCCCGACGATCACCAGCGATCCCGCTGCCACTTCCGTTGCCCCGTACTTCGGCTCACCTGGATCAATTCCCGAACTCCGCTGCCGCGCCGCGCGCCGCAGCTGGGTCAGTTCGGCAATCTCTCCGGGAGCAAGGCGAATGATTTCTGCGTCACAATAACCACACTTTGCCAGCAACACCGACACTGAGCCTCGGCCCAGTACCTGCAGCCGGCGCCCAGTGACTTTGACAGCCGTATCTTCATCGATCCCGATTCCGAAAAGTTGCGGATTTCGATCCACTGCAATCTGCGAACGTTCGAGACGGCCGCGTTCACTAAAATGCTGATCGACAATCGCACCCGGCAGCAGATTCCAGCCGACGGCGATTTCCGGCATATCACTTCCTGATGCGATCATGATTTTGGACATGATGGCCGCACCGGCGGAGGTTCCCCCAATGATCCCGCTGCGATTCAGAAGCCGCAGCAACGACAATTCGACATGATGCGCGCGATCCATCTCTGAAAGTCGCGACTGCTGCCCGCCGCAGATCCAGACAGCGCTTGCCCGATCGATCAGCTCGGCGAGTTTCTCCGCACGAAGTTCGGCAGCCGTTGCCGGATCGATCGTGACGGTGCTCGTGATTTTGCTTTCGTTCAGCCACTCCGCTGCATCTTTCTCTGCTGACGGGGCGTCCTCAGAGGCGTCACCGATGATTACGAGACTTCCTGAATCACCGACCGCCTCCAGAAGAAGCGAAGGAACTTCCTCCGGAACACTGCCGCCACCCGCGATAACCAGGGTCCCGGTCAAACCGTCCGGACGAAACTCAACGTCTGCATTCTCGTCGCCACGGCATACAAGTGAGCTGGCCCACACGGTCACGCAGACCATTGCAAACGTGCGGCCGAGCGCCGGAACCAACAGACTCGCAGGCAATTGTGAGATCGTCCGTTTCATATGGCATGGCCTGTCCGCAGCGGTTGGTGCCGACAACGATCTCGCCCAGTCGTTTCCGATGCCGCTATTCGCCCGATTTCTGCGGCGACAATTCTCCGTCCGCGATCGGCAGCGAACCGGCGAACAGGCCCGTGATCACCTGAGTCATATGAGTGATGTTGAGTTTCGAAACTTCATCACCAGGCTTGTGGTAATCGCTGTGCAGCGAGCCTGCCGAAAAACTGTGGGCGATCACACCCTTTTTCACCAGTGAATAGTTATCACTCTGAGCATACAACATTTCGCTGAACTGCTCGTGATGAAAAATGGTCACACCGACTCGCGCGGCGCCCGCCGCCATCTGGTCACCGAGTGTCGAATGATTCCATCCCGTGCCCCAGGCTTTGTTCTCAGCATTATCTTCCGGTCGACCGAGCATTTCCAGATTGATATTGGCAACTGTCTGATCCAGAGCCCACAGCGGATGATCGGCAAAGTAATGCGAACCTAACAGGCCCTTCTCTTCGCCCCAGAAGGTCATGAAGATGACCGACCGCTTCGGACGGGTCTTCAGGTGTGCAAAAGCGTCGGCCAGCATCACCACGCCGGTAACTCCAGTGGCATTGTCGTCGGCACCGTTATTGATTGTGTCGCCCTGCCGATCGCTCGAGAGCCGTCCGATATGATCCAGATGGGCAGTGATCATGATCGCCTGCTTCGAAAGTTCCGGATCGCTCCCCCGGAGAACACCGATCACATTTTTCACCGGCGTGGCCAGTGTCTGCCGAGCCGGTGCCGTCACCGTGATTTCGCCATTCAGCGCTGCGTCTGCTGGAATCAGCACGACGGGACACGAGATCATGAATTGCGCCGGCAGGCTGATCGGCTTCTCCTTCAGGCGTCGGATGGCATCAGGCAGGATGCTGTCATCCGCTGTGCGCACAAGGATCGCGGCGGCTTTGTTGTTGGCCAGCGGAGCCAGTCGCCTCGACCACATCGCCAGCAGGATTGTCGGGTTATCTGCGGCCTGTGGTGGCAGAGGAATCTCATCGAGCATGACGATTTTCCCGGCGGCTTCCGCCGGGATTCTGCCGTCCGTGATCGCGGCCGTTACGGAAGTGTCTGCATCACCACCAAACAGGATGCCCATGGCAGAGATCGATGTTCCGTTGGCTGACACGGTCGACTTCCCTTCCGGCATCGCGAATTGAGTCAGTTCGGTCGTCTGGTAGAAACTGCCCTCAGGCCCAAGTCCTTCCAGTCCCGCGCCTCGAAAACGTGCAGCGACGTACGCAGCGGCAATATCCAGTTCGGTCGACGGAGTATTTCGGCCGGCCATTTCATCGGAGGCCAGAAACGACACTGTCGCCAGCACTTCGCTCGATTCAATGCCGCTGATCGCCGAATTTTCATCATCGTTGAGAGGGCGGACGACGATGTCATCGTCCGCCGATGCAGTGACCGCCGCAGGAAATACGACCACGGCGACAAGTCGCGCGAGCCATCGGACCATGAAATCACCCACCGTCGGAAAATGAACGCGGCTTCGAGAATGCTCCACACCAGTGCCGGAAGTTTGCCTGAGAACCCGGCCGCGTTCCAGCCAGTTCGGAAACGATTGCCGACCGATCTTGTTTAACGGCAAGCCACAGGCGACGATGAATGGCACGGACGTGATCCGCTGTCGCCTGCGGCTTGCCGTTAAACGAGACAATCCATACGACGTGTGACAAACCCTTTCCGGTTCCAGATTCATGACATGAAACACATCTTACGCGCAATTGTGACCGTCATCCTCTCGCTGCCTGCCTCAGCGTTTGCCGACGAGCTTACGCAGCTGAAATACAACAACCCTGGCCTGATCGTCGATCTGGGAGTCGGTCTCTGGGCATGGCCTGTTCCATGCGACGCGGATGACGACGGTGACTTTGACCTGATCGTGTCGTGCCCCGACAAACCGTCCAACGGAGTCTGGTTGTTTGAGAATGTCTCCGGTGATACGGCTCAAGATCCGATGCCCGTCTTCAGTCCCGGTCGGCTGCTCAGCCGGACCATTCATTATGTGATGCCAAGCTATGCCGAGAATGAGCTGCGAGTGCTCTCACCTGGCTTTGAATATGTCGACTTCACCAGGAATGGGCTCCGCGACAGAGTCAAGCTGCCTGTCGAGCCGAACTTCCACAAGCCGCTGGGGATTCAGCTCAAAGGCCCGAAAGTCCGGCACAATCAATGGCGCTATGCAGACTTCGACGGCGATGAATCGACCGATCTGATCGTGGGGATCGAGGACTGGAGCGACTACGGCTGGGACGATGCCTGGAACTCAAAAGGCGAATGGATCAACGGGCCGCTGCACGGCTGGGTTTATGTTTTCCACAATTCCGGGACAACGAGCAATCCGAAGTACGACGATCCGGTCTTTGTCGAAGCGGACGGTCGAAGGCTGGAGGTCTTTGGCTGTCCGTCGCCGAACTTTGAAGACTTCGATGCCGACGGTGACCTTGATCTGCTGTGCGGCGAATTCCTCGACGGGTTCACTTACTTCGAGAATACGGGCACACGGACATTGCCGAAGTATGCTGCCGGACGACGGCTCACGACTGCGGACGGTGAACCCTTGACGATGGAATTGCAGATGATCGTCCCGATCGCGTTCGACTGGGACAAAGACCACGACACCGATCTGATCGTCGGCGACGAAGACGGTCGAGTTGCGTTTGTTGAAAACGTGACACAGCCTGGGGCTGCATCACCGCAATTCCTGGCCCCGAGGTACTTTCAGCAGCACGCAGATACCTTGAAATGCGGAGCTCTCGCGACACCCGTCGGATTCGACTGGGATGGAGATGCTGACATCGACATCGTGTCGGGAAACACAGCGGGATTCATCGAAGTTTTCGAAAACCTCAGTGAACCTGGCAACGCCGACCCTCGCTGGGCTGCACCACGACGGATTGAGATTGATGGTCGTCCGTTTCGAATCATGGCCGGCCCGAACGGCAGCATTCAGGGACCGGCGGAAGCCAAGTGGGGTTACACGACGCTCAGTATCGCCGACTGGGATCACGACGGACTTCCGGACATAGTCTGCAATTCTATTTTGAGTGAGGTGCAATTGCTCAAGAACGGCGGAACGCGATCCGTGCCGCGTTTCCTCTCTCCGCAGCCGATTCAAGTCGAATGGGACAGTGAACAGCCATTGCTGGCCTGGGGCTGGCTGCGTCCTAAGGGCAGAGGACTACTGACTCAGTGGCGCACAACTCCGCTGGTCTTCGATTTCAATGACGACGGGCTGATGGATCTGGCCATGCTGGATCATGAGGGCTGCCTGGCCTGTTTCGAGCGCGCAGTACGCGACGATGGGCTGATCCTGAAATCGCCTCGCCGCGCGTTTCTTGATGAATCCGGCAAGCCACTGCAACTGAATTCAGGGACAGCCGGCAGGAGCGGTCGCCGAAAACTCTGCGTGACAGACTGGGACGGTGACGGCAGGTTTGACTTGTTGCTGAATTCATCGAACGCCGACCTGCTGAAACAGACCGGCCGGACAGACGACAGCTGGATAATGCAGAACGCCGGAACGCTGGCCGACAGGAATATCGAAGGCCACGACGTCAGTCCGACGACCGTCGACTTTAGCGGCGACGGAATACCTGACTTCCTCGGCGGTGCCGAAGACGGACGGTTCTATTTCCTGCAGAACCCGCGGCAATAGGCGAGATTGCCGGTCACAACGGAATGTGCTGACCGCAAGGATAAGGATGATGTGAATCGTCGTTATGTTTGGCGGAATGTTGTTGAACTGCTATGGTGGACGTCCCCGAGGATTTTCCGGTTGATTCCCGTTCGTCTGAGTTCATTCCAATGGCTGATTCCCGTCCTGTTGTCGAGATTCATGAACTCTCCAAGCACTACGGCGAGTTTGTCGCGCTGGACCGACTGTCGATGACCGTTGATCGGGGCAGTATTCTTGGCTTCATCGGTCCGAACGGAGCAGGTAAGACAACGACGATCAGGATTCTGGTCGGGCTGTCCCGTCCAACGTCCGGATGGGCGAAGATCGCGGGATCTGATTGTGTCAGCGATCTGGCTAAGGTCCGCAGACTGGTCGGGTATATGCCGGACAAATTCGGTTCGTACGACAACATGCGAGTCCGGGAATACCTCGATTTTTTTGGCGCGGCGTTCTCCATTCCCCGCAGGGAGCGCGGCAAGCGGATCAGTGAAGTTCTGGAACTGACTAACGCAACGTGGATGCAGGACCGTTACGTCGAGAGCCTCAGTCATGGGATGCAGCAGCGTGTCGGCATTGCAAGGACGCTGCTGCACCGGCCGGAGGTACTGATTCTGGATGAGCCGGCAAACGGACTGGACCCGGAGGCGCGTATCGAAATGCGGTCTCTGCTGCTGCGGCTGGCCGCGGAAGGCAAGACGCTGATCGTCACCAGTCATATCCTGCCGGAGCTGTCCCGCATCTGTAATCGTGTCGGGATTGTTGCCGGCGGAAAACTGAGAGCGTTCGGCACGCTGCAGGAGGTGACGCGCGAGTTGTCTCAACGCAGAACTGTGGAAATCCAGTTCCTGTCCTCTGCCGGGCTGTCGACAGCCGCAGGCCGGATCCGATCACTGCTGGAGTCTGACGCGGAAGTCACGATCTCTGAGGCGGAGTCGATCATTCGCTGCCGGACATCGGCACGAGATGAAAAACTGTCAGAGCTGCTTTGCTTCCTCGTGACATCGGGCGACAAGGTCGCACAGTTTCGTGAGGTTGCCGGCGATCTGGAAGAAGCCTTCGTGTCGGCTGCCCGGGTGGCTGAAGCCGAGCGCTCAAATCAGACGGCTTCGTCTGCCGATCCCGTGAAGCCCGCGATGGCGGAGGTATCACGATGATGGGCAGTCTGGTGATCATCGAACGCGAACTCCTGGCTCTGCTGAGAAGTCCGCGGGCTCTGGCGATCCTGGTGGCTGTCGCGGTGACGTTTTCAGTCATCGTGATTCTCAAATGGCCTTCCAGCGGCATCGTTCAGGTCGACGAAAAACAGCTGACGATGCAGACCGACGCGGCCGATCTGTCATCGACGGAACAGTTGACGGGTGTCCAGGCGAAAGCCGTGTTTCAATGGCTGGCCTACGCGATGCTGACGGCGGCCGTGCTGATCGTTCCGGTGTTTCCATCGACGTCGCTCGTCAATGAAGTTCGCCGGAATACTCTGCAACTGCTGCTGAATTCCCCGCTGTCGCGGGCTGCGATCTATTTCGGCAAGGCCGGAGCAATGGTCGGGTTTGTGCTGCTGCTGCTGTTCTCAACACTGCCGGCAATGGCCTGCTGCTACCTGATGGGAGGCCTTTCGCTGACGGGAGATGTGCTGACGCTGTACGCTTTTCTGATGCTGGTCTGCGTTCAGCTTGTGGTCGTCGGGCTGCTGGTCGGAACCTACGCACGAAGCACCGAATCGGCCCTGCGCTGGAGCTACGGCGTGACGTTCGCAATCATCGTGATTCCGATCTTTCCGGATCTGCTGTTCCCGGGCGGTACCAGTCCGATCGCAAGGGGCTTTCAGTGGCTGAAGCTGATTTCTCCGATTCCCTCGCTGAT
>JANNGQ010001243.1:0-2595 GCA_031403975.1 Planctomycetota bacterium | reverse complement strand
CCCACCGCGCAGACAGCGTACTGACTTCAGCAGGGGCATGCACATCCTTGCCGGTTTTAGGATCCTTGATGTATGTGGGTTCCTGCGTGCGACGAGTGAAGAACTTCTGTCCGTCATAGAAATCCACCGTTCGGAAAAAGCGTAAAGCCCAACGGGCGATGCTGTGAACAGTTTTGTAGCCGGATTCGTCAGAATTCGGAGTCAACGAGTGCTCTCCGAATTCTGACGAATCCGGCTACGAGCCTTTTTCCTCATCAAGTTTCATTGTGAAAACTCCTTCACGGCGTTGCATTGCCTGGCGCTGGGAGGGGGACAAAACACGCTGTTCAACGCGCCGTTTGATCAGCGAATACTCCGGACTCCGCTTCACAGCCGATCCAGCGGACTGCGGACACCCAGCGGCCATGCGCAACTTCAAAACTTGCGCATCAGGCCTCAATGTCAGCATCCCATAATTCAAGCCTTGACAGTGCACAAGAACGTTTGGGCCGTTGGCCTGGAATCGCATTGCGGAAAGCAATGCAGAATTCGCGGGAATTCAGATACCCCGACGCCACGTTGGATCCCGATGCGCTGGGGCAGAAGTGCCTTAGAAAATCCACGCGCACTGCATTTCACGATGAGCCGAACAGCGGTTCCCTTGCTGGTATGGGAGCTGACTGATGTTCTGGAACGTTTCGCTCAGCAGGCGGCTGCGTGTATGCTCAGCGTCACTCGAAAGAAAGCAACAAGAATTCTCGTGTGGAGCGCCAACCTTGACATATCAACATCTCTTGAGTTTTTTGCTGGCGGCATTGGGGGGCCGATTTCGAGAACCCTACGCAGGTCGGAAGATTTGTCGTCGAACACCCCACCCTGTTGAATCTCGGATTTGAGTGGCAGATCCGCGGGGATGCGAATCGGAATGCGACCGTCGCGGTCCAGTTTCGAAAAGTGAACGATCCAGAGTGGCGACAGGCGTTGCCTTTAGTGCGGGTTGGCGGAGAAAAGATCTACCGGCAGCGCGAGAATCTGGACTACACAGTTCCCGAAGGCTTCGCGGGCAGCATTCTCAATCTGCAGCCGGGAACGGAGTACGAGTGCAGTTTTCAGATCACGGATCCGGACGGTGCGAGTGGCGAGATCGCGCACACGGTTCGAGTGACGACCCGCAGCGAACCGCAGCCCTGCAAGGATGGACTGACACGACATGTTTATCCCCCGGACTATGCCGGCAACCGTCAGGAACCGAGCTTTACGAGTCTGATGCAGGCTTATTACGGTGCAGGGCTGGGAGACTGGAATGTCGTCTGGGAACGCAAGGCACAGCCGGGCGATACGATCCTGTTGCATGCCGGAATCTATCAGTCCGATCGCCTGAACTATGTCGACCCACAAATGACACCGTTCGACGGGACGATGTCATTGACCTTGAAGGGCACTCCGGAAAAACCGATCACGATCAAATCGGCCGGCGATGGAGAAGTGGTTTTCGACGGTGCAGGCAACCATCGGCTGTTCGACGTCATGGCGTCGAAGTACCACATATTTGACGGGCTGACGATTCGCAACACGGATGTGGCGATCTTTGCCGGCCAGAAGGAAGTGCTCGGGGCGATCGGGCTGACGGTGAAGAACTGCCGCTTTGAGAACATTGGATTTGGCGTCTGGACTGAGTATGCCGGCTCCAGTGATTTCTACATTGCCGACAATCTGTTTCTCGGCCGCGATGATCGCTTTCGGCTCATCGGCTGGACCGGTCCGCTGTGGGCCAGCGCGGGGCCTTACGGGTCGCATCGATTGACGAGTTACTATGCGATCAAAGTCTACGGACCGGGGCACGTGATCGCCCACAATGCAATCGCGTATTTTCACGACGGGATCGGTATCTCGACGTATGGAACTCCGCCCGAAGATCCGGATCAGCGTGCGTCGTCAATCGACATCTACAACAACGACCTGCACATGCTGAACGACGACTTCGTGGAGACCGACGGCGCGGCTCACAATGTGCGCGTCATGCACAACCGCGGCGTCAACGCCGCACATGGCGGGTACAGCGCGCAGCCGGTGTTCGGCGGGCCGGTGTACTTCATCGGCAATCTGCTGTATCACGTCCCCAGCGGCATGTCGTTCAAGTTCTCGGCCAAGCCCGCCGGGCTGCTGGTGTATCACAATACGATCATCGGGGAGCAGTCGATCCGCGATCCGTCGTCCAACATGCACTTTCGCAATAACCTGTTTCTGGGACGGGACACCCCCGACCGGGGCATCATGACATGGGCCAACGCGACCGACGCGTTCAGCTCGGATTACAACGGGTTCCGTCCGAACACCGGGGTCACAGAGCAGTACACCTGGCTGGGGCCGGAACCGGGCCGGCCGCTGTATGAGCCGCAGCCCGAGGACTGGCGGACCTTCGCCACGCTGGGCGAGTTCCGCTCAGCGACACAGCAGGAGACACACGGCATTGAGGTTGATTTCGACGACTTTGAGAACTTGATTCCGCCCAATCCAGCCGGCCGCCATGCGGTGTATCATGCCGTGGACCTCAACTTCCGGCTGCAGGCGTCGAGCAGGGCAGTCGATGCGGGGGTCGCGATTCCGACGGTGAAC
>JANNGQ010001242.1:0-2906 GCA_031403975.1 Planctomycetota bacterium | reverse complement strand
TCCGAACCGCCCCGGCCGAAGTTACCCTCGCAGAGCTCATCCCCGTCGCCCCAAATCGACAAAATTCATGAAACAACAAGCCAGGCAAAACGAAAACCCACCTCCGGAAAAGCCAAAGTGAGTGCCATTGGGCGCTAGCCGCCGGTTTTTCGCGGCTTTGTCACGCGCAGACACCGGTGGCTAGCGCCATTCCGCTCACTAAGTCCCCGCCGGAGAATCCCACACTCTGGCGAGTGTGGCTACATTTCACCACACGAGTGTTGGGTCACGGAAATGACAGGTCGTTTGGGGGCTGTCGGTTTCATCGCGGTTCTTTGTGGGGCAGGCTTTTAGCCTGCCGTGCGTTGAGGAATTACCTGTGTTTTGAATTGACGCGGCAGGCTAAAAGCCTGCCCCACGATTACAACGACAGTCCCTTTGCCCCGGTGGCTGCATCAAGGATTTTTGTAGATGCGTTGTTTGGGTCTGGATATCGGTTCTTCGTCGATCAAAGGAGCTGTGCTGAATCTGGAGACGGGTTCGATCGAGCACATCACACGTGAGGCGTTTCCGGATGCGGAGTCCCGGTTGCCCCCGGGGTTTCACGAAGTCCCGCCGGAAACGATCTTTCTGCGATCATTGAGTGTAATCGAACGGCTGGTAAAGGCGGCTCCCGATGCCGCGGCTTTGCTGAGTTGCGGGCAGATGGGCGGGATCATGCTGGTGGATCGCGACCGCCGGCCGATGACGAATTATCTATCGTGGCGGGATCAGCGGACGACGGTGGCCGACAGGAACGGCATTACGACGCTGGATCGACTTCGCGAGTGCTGGTCAGATGTGATGTTCGAAGAACTGGGCAAGGAACTGAAGTCGGGGTCGGCGACGAGCCTGCTGTATTGGCTCGCTCAGAACGGACAGCTGCCTGACGCTGCGATTCCGATCACGGTCGGAGACTACGTCATCAGTCGCTTGTGCAACGCAGTACCGAAGATGGAACGGACTCAGACGATCGGCATGTTGCATCTGCGGACGGGCGATTGGCATCATACGGCCTTCGAAGCGGCAGGGCTCAGCGGTCTGCACTGGCCACAATTGACGCATGAAACAGAATCCATCGGCCGTGCCAGACTCAACGGTTCCACACTGACGTGTTATCCCGTAATCGGCGATCAGCAGTCGGCTTTGCGAGGCATCGATCTGAAGCCGCACGAATTGTCCATCAACGTTTCGACTGGATCACAGGTCAGCCAGATCACCGCCGACTTCCGACCGGCGGACTGTCAGACGCGCAGCTGGTTTGGCGTGCGGTTTCTCAATACGATCACGCATATTCCGGCCGGGCGATCATTGACCGTGCTGGAATCGTTGCTGACAGAACTGCCACGGCTGGCGGGTTTAAAGATTGAGAGATCATGGCAGCTGATTGCGCAGGCGGCTGAGGAATCAACGGGCGGAGGACTGACGAGCGATCTGAGTTTCTTTTCGAGTGCGATGGGGTCCGACGGTCGTATCAGCGGCATTACCACGGAAAACCTGACGGTCGGGAATCTATTCCAGTCCGCATTCGAGTTTATGGCAGACAGCTATCTGACGTGCTCTCGCCGATTGAGTCCGGAACCGGCGTGGAATCAACTGGCGATCTCCGGCGGCCTTGTGCAGTCATTCGTGCCGCTCCGGAAAAAGATTGAGGCCCGGTTTCGGCTGCCCATTCGTGATGTTGCGGAGCAGGAAGAGACGCTGCTGGGGTTGTTGAGTATCGGACGGGAAATCATATGAGCGATTCCGGCTCGAGTCTGGCCGGAACGGGTACGCTGAGGTTGCGAAATTGTAGCTGAAGTCGTGAGACTTCAGGTCGGAACTCTCACGAGTTCCGCTACATCCATTCTGGAACTGCTTTAATCATTCGGGGGCCTGAAGATGCTGGCACTGTTCGGTGCGACTCGCTTGCTTCGCAGGATGGGTCTCCAGACCTGTCAGGTTGATGGGGTCTCGGTCTCGATGGATCTGGAGACCCGTCTTACGAAGCACTTGCTGACTTTGCAGCTCGTTGCTTGTTCCCTCTTTCTGTCTGCAAAAACCTCAGCTCAGGATGCAAACGCGACGAAGTTTGTGGACTGCTCACTGCTCGTCGCGCCGGAGTATCCGGCGACCTGGCCGACGCATCCGTTTCCGAAGTATCAGCTCATCCATGAGCAATCGATCGGGCCAAACAGTCCGTACAATATTGATGTGCTGCTGATCGATGGGAATACGGGGACTCAAATGGACGTGCCGCCGCATTCGGTTGTGCGGCCGGAGCTGCAGAAGGCTAAGTCCGGGCCGTTTGGTCTGGCCTACACGGACAAGATTGAGGCCTGGCAGTTTGGCGGCGAAGCCTGCGTCGTTGATGTGCGAGACTTGCTCGACAAGGCTCCGAACGGAGTCAGCCCGCTGGTGCTGCCGTCGCATGTTGAACGCTTCGAAAAGCAGAATCGCGTGTTGCGTTTGGGCGACGTCGTGCTGTTCCGCAGTGACTATTCTGACAAGTATTATCAGCCGTTCCCTGAGGGCCATCGGTACATCGCCGATGTGGTTGATCGCAAGGCTCCCGGATACCCGGACCCTTCGCCGGAGACGATGGAATTCCTCGCCACGCGCGGCGTGATGACTCTCGGCACAGACAGTGCCAGCATGGGGCCGATGCCGAATCTGGCAGAACCGACGCATTATGCCGGGCTTCGTCACGGGATGATCTGGACGGAAGCCACTACGAACCTCAGCGAACTCCCTTCGACCGGGGCTTTTTATTGTATGCTTGGGCCGAAACACGCGAACGGACCGTACGGCGAGACACGGGCGTTTGCAGTGGTCGGCGGAGATTTGCCCGCAAAACTGATTGATGCAGCCCGCAACCGGAGGGCTGTCGATCTGTCACCGACGCTGGC
>JANNGQ010001241.1:0-2003 GCA_031403975.1 Planctomycetota bacterium | reverse complement strand
TTCCCCTGAGCAATTAGTGAGCCTGCTGACGACGATGGCCCGTAACAAGCTCGCCAGCCATGCACGCAGGGAACGAGCCCGGTTTGCCGTATCCTCTTCAACAGAAACGCAGACGGACGATTTATCGACGGCAGTCTCCGGCGAACCGGACCCGGCTCGAATCACGAGCACAAAAGAACTCTGTCAGAATGCGCTCGACCTCATGACCGCCGAAGAGCGCGACTTATTGATGCTTCGTCAACAGGGAAAATCCTGGGATGAAATTGCCGGGACAAGAGAAAGTACGCCGGTAATCCTTCGCAAACAACTCTCGCGGGCACTGGATCGAGTGCTGCAGGAAGTCGGACTGGAATAGTGGCTGACTCATCCAACCCAACCGTCAGCGACGATGTGAGTCCGGGGCCGCCGCCCGCCGCGATGCTCACCGAACTGCGCCGTCGGTGGCAGCAGGGCGAACGCATCAGGGTGGAGGACTTAAGCCTCAATTTCGATGCGGCAACCCTTGACGGTGAAGCCGTATTGGACTTGATCTACCAGGAAGTGCTGCTGCGGGAGCAACTCGGCGAACGGCCCGGAGTTGATGAATATGTGCGGCGGTTCCCGCATTTGGCTGACGAACTGCGGATGCAGTTTGAACTGGACCGGGCGATGCAGGCCATACAACCCCTGCTGGCGTCGGCTGGCGGCGCTTCGACGGTCAGTCTGGATGGCAATCAGGATGGTCCGACCACCGAGTTCGCCGCCTCTGCCAGCGGTCCGTGTTTGCCGACTGTAGAGGGCTATGAAGTTCTGCATCGGATCGGACAGGGTGGAATGGGTGTTGTGTTTAAGGCCCGCCATCTAAAACTCAACCGCCCGGTTGCACTCAAATTGTTGCGTGATCAGCTGGGCGCCACGCCGACTCACGTCCGCCGTTTTCTGACCGAGGCCCAGGCTGCCGCACGACTGCAGCATCCGCATATTGTGGAAATCCACGAGGTCGGCCAACATCAGGGCCAGCCATTTCTGGCCTATGAATTCCTCGACGGCGGAACGCTGGCCGAACGCACGAATGGCCAACCGATGGAGCCGCGGCTGGCGGCAAACCTGACGGAGACTCTGGCGCGGACTCTGCATTTCGCGCATCAGCACGGCGTAGTGCATCGGGACTTGAAACCGAGCAATATCCTCCTGCAGCGACTCGCCGATTCCGGTCCGCAACCGGCATCACCCGCCACTGCCGGGAAGGCCGGGGATTTCGGAAAGGCAGCCGGTACATTCAGTGGTTTTCAGGTCAAGATTGCCGATTTCGGGTTGGCCAAAGTCGTTGAGGCCGACGGCGACATTGCTTCGCATTCGGCGACACAGACCGGCGACATCCTGGGAACGCCGGCCTACATGTCGCCGGAACAAGCCCGCGGTGATGCCGCGAATCTGACCGCCGCGACGGACACTTATGCTCTGGGTGCGATTCTGTATGAGCTGCTCACCGGTCGGCCTCCGTTTGTGGGTGTTCAGCCGATGGAAGTGCTTGGACAGGTCATCTCCGACGAACCCGTGCGGCCGTCGCATCTCGTCCGGCGTGTGCCAAAGGACATTCAAACGATTTGTCTGAAGTGCCTTGAGAAAACACCCGGCCGTCGCTATGCCTCCGCCGCCGATCTGGCCGACGATCTGGCTCGTTTTCTTGCCGATCAGCCGATTGTCGCACGCCGCACGTCAGCCGTTGAGCGAGCTTGGCGGTGGTGCCGTCGTCATCCCGTGAAAGCCGTTCTCGCCACGTCGATTGCCGCAGTGTTGATTCTTGTCAGTGCCGTATCGACTGTCTACTCGATGCGGCTGGGTCATCAATTGACATTGACATCCAACGCGAGGACTGACGAGCAGACGGCGAAAGTTGCAGCGTTGCATCAATTGTGGGATTCGCATTTGTCACGTGCAGAGGCATTGCGGACCAGCGGTCAGGCGGGCCAGCGGTACGACGGATTGCTTGCAATCGAGTCAGCACGTGAACTGGGCAGATC
>JANNGQ010001240.1:0-5850 GCA_031403975.1 Planctomycetota bacterium | reverse complement strand
CAACCCGAGTTGCCGATGACAGGTTTTTGAAATGGATGCTCGCTCGCGGCAACCGGGTTAGTGTAGTCGTTACGCTCCAAATGCCATTCGGGAAGCCAAGCGGTCGTTGACAGCTTTCCCCGGCGATCCGACAATTTCCGCGGATGGATCCTTGTCGGAGAGTGACCATGCAGTTTGAATGGGACGATTCGAAGGCAGCATCAAATGAAGGCAAACATGGCGTTTCGTTCACTGAGGCCATGACTGTTTTTGGTGATCCGTTGTCTCTCACAGCATTTGACCCCGACCACTCTCTCGAAGAAGAACGCTTCATCACACTTGGCTGTGCGGCAACGGGCAGGCTCCTCATTGTCTCCCATACAGACCGTGATGACCGAATTCGAATCATCGGCGCCCGAGCTGCCACCAGACGTGAACGCAAGGACTATGAAAATGGCGATTTCCCCTGATGACCCCGGTGTGCCGGCTGACGAGATGCGCGCTGAATACGACTTTCAGCAAATGACTGGAGCAGTTCGTGGCAAGTACGCGGACAGATACAGCGAGCAGTTGCGGATCGTGCGCCTCGCCGATGATGTCGCATCAGCATTTCCTGACGAGGCATCGGTGAATAATGCTCTGCGCGAATACCTGCGTGACCACAGTCCGGCATCAAGTGGCGCGTAACACAATGATGCACGCCGAGTTGCGGTGGGTGCCGGATTTGGTTTGGATCATCGCTCGCCGCAACCGGGTGATCATGTCGTTCGGCCCTCACCATGGAGTGTTCATATGATTAAAGTCACTGCCTTATTTCTGGCGATGTGTCTCACCTGCGCGGCACAGGATTCTGACGAAGGAGTTCCAAAGGAACTCATTGGTGTGTGGAAACTCGAGTCGACGTCCTTTAAAGGTGCCGTGCCGACCAAGCCTGATGGCATAGTGTGGCTTGTCATCCTGAGGAACGGCGATTTTGTGATCAAGAGCGCTGATGACCTTCAGGGCGGATCAGTGGCCGTCGATGCGTCGGTTACCCCCGCCGCCATCGACTTACGCGTGGCATTGCAATCTGGCCGCCCCAACCGAAAGTGGACAAATCTGGGCATCTACGAGATTCAGGACGATATGCTTACACTCGCCAAGGCCCCCGAGGGTAAGAATCGGCCGGGCAGTCTCAAATCGGACTCTGAGTCAGTGGTCCAAGTCTTCCGAAGATCGGTGGAGTGACCCTCCAAAGGCGACCCGATTTTGCCAAGCCGAACCCCTGTATGGCCTGAGCTGTCAAATGTGCAGATTCTAATTGTTCAGAGAAACGATTTTCGACTGACTGAGCCCCTTTCGTCTTCGCCATCGCCTCGGTTCGCGGTGAGCTGGCCGGGGTGATGGCGAGGATGACAGGGGCGGCTCGGAGTCAGGGCAGCGTGATGGCCGGCCGCGTCTGGCGGTTCCGCGGCGTGGCGGCCGGCCCCTTTTGTTGAGCCGGAGCTGAGGGAGGCTCACGGCAGACTTCCTTCGTGTGGAAAGGGTGTTCCAGAATCGAATTGCGTCGAAGGCCTGTCGACGACGCAGCATGTGATAAACCGTGCGGGCGATCTTCGCCGCAAGGATCGAGATGGCTTTGGGTTTCCCGTGCTTCTTCGACATGCGGTCGACAAAGCTCTTGGCTTCGTTCGATTCCCGGATCAGCAGTACGGCCGCTTCACCAAACGCCCAGCGGAGATGAGCATTGCCGATCTTTGCCCCGCCAGTGCCATAGCTTTTTCCAGCAGACGTGTGAGCACACTTCACCAGGCGGCAGTACGAAATGAATTGGCCCACGGTCGGAAATCGATCGACGGAATGAATTTCGTAGAGGATCGTGAGACCCAGGACTTTGCCGATCCCCGGAATCGTTTTCAGGAGGAAGAAAGCCTGCGGATCGTCGACCTTTGCCGATCGTTCAAGGTGCAGTTCGAGTTTGCGGATCTGTTCGTCGCAATGGTCGATGCCGGCGAGATCAGATTCCACACTGAGCTGCACACTGGTGTTCGAAAAGGCTTTGTCGATGTCGGTGCGTTTGCTGGCGTATTGCAGCCGCTTGCCGATATCGACCGGGAACAGCCACTGAGCGTTCGTCATCTGGATGTGAGTCATCGCCATCGCTCGTTGTCGCACCAGTTGTGTACGTCGCCTCAGAAGGTCACGCGTTTCCCGCATCCCGGCGGGAAACACATAGGCCTGTGGCAGCACGCCGCCGCGCAGCAGTGCGGCGATCTTTTCAGCGTCGATGCGATCGTTCTTGGCTTTGCCGTCGTGGATCGCTTTCATGAACAGGGCGTGGCCCAGCACAAACGTGATGTCCCGCTCGTGACAGAAGTCGGCGAGCCAGTACCAGCAGAACGTCGTTTCGCAGGCGACCACAAACCCTTCGCGAAACGGTGCGAGCGCCAGTTCGAGCTCGTCGACCCGACATTTCAACTCCCGATGCAGTCGTTTGTTGCCGTCGGAATCAGTGATGCAGAGGTAGAGCGTTCTGGCATGCAGGTCAATCCCCGCATAGAATGTGTGCGTGTTCTTGTAGAATCTCATCATGGTCTCCTGCGTGAAGGAAAGTCGTGAGCCCGCATCATGTGAGGGCAAACACTCACGTCAACATTAGGACACGCCTCGACGGATCGCAGAGGCCATGATGAGTATCAAAAAGATGCACGCCGAGCAGCGGTGGGGCGTTGTTTGGTATTGAAATTCACTCGCCGCTGCCGGGTGATCTTTGTCGTTCGGCAAGAAGGTTGATTCGAATGCCCGTGATCTCGATGTTTTACGGAATCACGATTTCGCTCTATTTCCTGGACAACCGGCGACACCACCGACCGCACATTCATGCCAGGTTCCAGGATCACGAGGCAGTCGTCTCCATTCCCGACGGGGAGCTGTTGGAGGGCTTCCTTCCGCCAGGTAAAATGAAGATGGTGATCGCATGGGTTGAAATCCACCAGGAAAACCTGATGGCGGACTGGGAGCTTGCCGTCAATGGTCAGCAGCCGTTTAGGATCGAACCTTTGAGGTAATGATGAACCCTCGCGTGAAAGCAGTCGTACCGACTAATGAATATCAACTCAGGATGAGATTCACCAATGGTGAAACTGGAGTATTTGACTGCAGTCAACTGTTAAAGTTTGGTGTCTTTCGGGAGTTTCAGGATATCGCCTATTTCAAGCGTGCGTCGGTGGCGCATGGCACCGTCGTTTGGCCAAACGAACAAGACATTTGTCCTGACACGCTCTATGAAGACTCGATCAAACTCACGCCCCAAATCGCCGACCATAATGATGCACCCGAGACATCTGAGTCATCAGTTCAAGGAGATTGAGAGTGTTGTCGTCGAAGTTATTCACATTTCCTGGCAATAATCGCGGGCAGCCGAGTTGGCGTCGGCGGTTTCTCACATGGCAAGTCAATCGCGCCAACCGGCTGATCCAGGCCGTTATTTGCCTTTGACAGCGACTTCCATGATTTCCGTACGTGCCGAAACACTGGGCGATCATGACCAAATCCACAGGGTCACGATTGACGCTTTTGCCAACTCCGAGTTTGGGCACAACGGCGAGGCAGAACTGGTGGATGTTCCTCGGGCCAAGTCCGGCAATCACCTTTCGCTTGTCGCATGCTCGAATAATGAAATCGTCGGGCACATCCTCTTCACACCCGTCGTCATTCGGACTCCACAGCAAGAAACACGCGGTATGGGATTGGCACCGTTGTCCGTGTCACCGCAACATCAGAGGATTGGCGTTGGCTCATTGCTCGTTACCAATGGGCTGAATCCGGTTTTTGGCGACGGCTGTCCATTCGTGGTGGTTCTCGGCCAGGCGGAGTATTACCCACGCTTCGGCTTTCGTTCCGCGTCCGAAATCGCTGTGTCCCATGGTTTCTCAGGCATCCCTCAAGATGTGTTCTTCATCCAACCACATCCTCACGGTACACTCACAAGATTGGCAGGCGGCGCAGCGTACTACGAACGGGAATTCGGTCCCCAACACAGTTGCTGTGTATCGAGGACATGATGATCCGGAATCTCGTGGATGTCTGGCGGCGGTGGGTTTGGTAAGATCGGATTTGCGTTTCCACTGTCATGTTCAGCGCAATCGGAGTCAATGCCGTGAAATTCAGAGTTGTTGTCCATCCTGCAGAAGAAGGCGGCTACTGGGCGGAGATTCCTGTTCTGACAGGTTGCGTCTCAGAGGGGGAGACGCTCGCGGAGGCGCTTGCGAATATCCGCGAAGCGGCCGAAGGCTGGCTGGAAGTTGCGGGGGAACGCACCCAGCATGATGCAAATGCTCAGCTTGCAGAGATCGAGTTGTGAAGGTTGTTTCGGGCAGGCAGCTATGCAAATTGCTGGAACGGCACGGCTGGTTCCTGCAGCGCATACACGGCAGCCATCATATTTATTCGCAACCTGGAAATCCTGCGATTCTGACCGTTCCAGTCCACGGGAACCGAGATTTGAAACGAGAGGAATGCTGCGAAAGTTGTTGAAAGACTCGGGGCTGAGCGAAGCCGAGCTCTGACCGTCACACCGGCGTGAGAAGCCTGGCGTTAATGCGGTACTATGGCTGTGCGACGGGAGGAGTCCACTCAGGCGGTCCCGGATTCGCAACTTGCAGAGGCGTATCGTCGCCGTAGAGCTGCATCTGTTCCACGAGCCGGTCGGTCAGTTCAGTCTATCGGTCAGAATACTCGGCGATGTCGGCGAGGTTGTTCAGTCGTCGTAGGGTAGGCTTCAGCCTGCCGACATCATCGCGATGGTCGTGTTTTTCCGATGCAACGGCAGGCTGAAGCCTGTCCTACGTCACAATCATCCAGATGGCTTTCAGGTATTCCGTCTCGGGGCAGCTGGAGATCACCGGATGATCGGCGGCGGCCCCGGTTTTGGCGATGATCTGCAGTGATCTGGGTTTCGAGCGCGCGGTTCCCGAATCGGCGGCGTCCAGATCTTCGCCGGTTGATCGTGAGGCCGAAATCAGCAGCTGCAGGAATTCGGATTCCGGCAGCAGCCCTGCACAGGAGCAGCTCAGCAGCAGGCCGCCGGGCTTCACAAGTCGCATCGCCAGGCGATTCATGGCGAAGTGTTTGCGAGTCCCTTCTTCAATCTCAAGTCTTGTGCGGATTAACTTCGGCGGGTCCAGCACGACGACATCGAACTGTCGACCGTTGCGGATCATTTCCCGCATGTAGCCGAATGCGTCGGCTTGTACGAATCTGGCTCGTGCCTGATTGAGGTTGGCGTTTTGGCGGGCCAGCACGAGCGGTTCTTCGTCGAGATCAACGCCGATAACGTCCTCGGCTTTACCGAGAGTCTTTGCCTGCACAGCAAAGCCGCCCGTATAACAACACAGATCGAGAACACTCTTCCGCTCACAGAATTCTGCCAGCTTCTTCCGGTTATCGCGCTGGTCGCAGAAGAAGCCTGTCTTGTGACCGCCTTCGAAGCGCACTCGAAACCGCGTTCCATGTTCTGAAATCACAACCTGCGATGGGCAGTCGGCGGACGAAAGCGGCGGGGGATCGCAGCCTTCCTGTGACAGAAACTGAGGGCTGGTCCGGACCATCCAGTGTTTCGTTCCTGCCTGTTCGGCCAGCATCGGCATGAGTCGTGAGGCTCTCTGGTACATGCCCAGACTGAACGCCTCGGCCGACAGGACGTCGCCGAAGCGGTCGACGACAAGACCTGAGAGTCCGTCAGATTCCGCGTGGATCACTCGCCACGCATTTGAAGCCGCATCGAGCTTCAGCACATCCCGACGAAGACTACCTTCTCCGGCACGCCGGCGACCGCGACCGTCCGCTCGGCGTGAGCCGTGAACGCCGGGTTCGGCTTGCCGGTGTCCTGGT
>JANNGQ010001239.1:0-15868 GCA_031403975.1 Planctomycetota bacterium | reverse complement strand
AGATGCACGGGACCGTGATCGTGCGCCAATCCGATAATCGCCCGGAGCCGCTTGCCCACGATGATCGGCAGCATCTCATAACCGGATACGCACAGTTCACGCAGAATCCCCGACACCAGCCGGCTGCAGGCGTGAGTGTTTTCTGAGAGCCCGGAAAACACAATCGTCCCGGCCGTCAGCTTCCGGACCACATCAACCCCGAACAGCGGAAGGTGACAGTCCTGCAGATCCGCACTGACTCGGGAACCACTGGCCTCGGACCATTCCGCAACCAGCGATGCAGTCGCCGTTTCCGGAGTACGACCTCGAATCAGAAACAGATGCGCATGGGGAACCTCGGCACGCTGCCCAAGTCCGGCGACTGCATTGACGGCCAGTCGGCGGACTGCAGAAGGTCGCAGTAAGGACAATTGATCAATCAGCCGCGATGAATACCGCAGCAGAGAATCACGCCTGTGCTGCAGGAGTGGCATGTCGGAGTCCAGGGCCAACTTTTGCGGCGTCGATCTGCGTTGGCGGTGGCACTGCGAGACACCGCAGGCAGTGGCAGGCCACCGAGCAGCCACAACATTTCCCGCGACGTCGTCCCGGGATCATGTGAAATCAAAAGTTGCCGGACATCCGACCTGAGGTTGCCGGACATTCCGGCGCGCTAGTCCCGCAGCCGGATCAGAATCATCAGGATCTGACGAAACAGGACGGCCAGAGAACTGAAGATCATCAGCGCACCGGCCACATGTGCCGTCGTGGGGAGGTGGCGCATGATCAATGACGTTTCATACAGAATGTAGCCGCACATCAGCACGACCACAGCGACCGAGAAACCCAGTCCCAGTGTGAATCCGAAGATCCACGAGCCGATACTGAGGCACAACACGGCAATTCCACCCAGAAAAAGCGCATTCCGCATGAACGAAAAGTCGACATTCGACAGCACGACGACCAGAGTCAATGCGCCGGTGATTGCCAGCGTAACGAAAGCCGCTTGTCCGATGAGATTCGGATCCACGACTGTGGCGACTGCCAGAATGGGTGCCATCAGCAAAGATTCAACGCCGACGAACAATCCCAGCCCCAGGTACTGAGTTACAGCAGATGCACCGCTGTAAGCCAGCCGTTGAGCGACCGCCATCACTCCCATGAACAGCAGAAACATGATCCACCATGAATTCCCCATCATCTGCAGCAGCCTGGGAGCCAGACCGGTCTGAAAGTATAAAAACTCCAGACCAACCAGCAGCAGTATCGCGCCGAATACGTGCGCATAAACTTTTCTGAGAAAACCAAGGCGTTCGCTGAGCACCGCATCCACAACAAACATGTCACGCGGCGGGGCGTAAGGATCGAGTTGCTGATATCCGCGACTCATGATTGGCTGTCTCCGTCTGGGATTAGACACTGAACACGCACTTCGGGAGTTCCGCTCCGGATGCTCCTGCTCCGGACGCCAGCAAGTATACCGTTCAGGCGGGCGGAAGGAAAACAGGGATCCGAGTGCCGGTCAGATTTTGCAATCAACCAGTTTTCATAAACCAGTCGCAGAGTCACCGAACGCCAGCAGGTCTTTGAAATAACTGCGAAAGCGGCCACCCCGGACGCTGCCGGAAATGACAAGGTCACTGGTCGGCGGAACGGCGAGCGGATCGGATTCCGACGGTAACCACTGGCCTCGCTGGATGTGTGCATCGTCGATCAGCATGCCCGGACTGCGAACAATCCGCAGCGGTACAGCAGCCCGCCACAGAATCGTTGACGGAATCGCAACGGTCACGACACTTACTCTGCGGATCGTGCCGTCTTTCGGTACAGCACCCAGCAGTACGGCATCCGCCAGCGGGATCACGGCATCCTCTCGCTGGAAGCCGAGTCCTCCATAACAGAAACTCAGCAGGTCATCCGGATGCCGATGTTCAAAGAATGCCCGAGCCACTCCGGAGGGCAACGCGTCGGCCAGCGCTGGGTCCTGACAATGCAGGCGAATCCGCTGCCGCCAGGCCGATTCGATCGCCTTGCGGGCCTCGTTCACAGGTCGGCGAAAATAACTGGCGGTCTCAGCGACGAACTGTTCGATGTGTTCGGCCGGTTGTTCTGAAAGTGTGCAGCACACAGCAAGATCTGCAAGGTAGGCATCCGTGATTTCGGAAACCGGGTCCAGTTCCGGCGGTTCGAAGGGAAATCCGTCAGCATCCCGGATCAGCTTCTCCAGCAGAGCCGGACGCTGCGATTCCGGCAGCAATGACATGGTCTGCAGGGATTTCAGCGCATCGGTCAACGGTTCGCCATGCAGCGTCATCACACGGCTCAGAAACGCACTCAATGACCCGGCAGCTGATTCAATCTGGTGAGTTTTCGAGACTGATGTCGGCGTCGACCGCAACGGACCGTCCATCTTCAGCCGCAAATCAAAGCGCTGTTCGAAGCCGTCTCTCCAGCGCTTCAGATTCGCTTCGGTCGCTCCATGAATGTGATCGACAAAGAACTGTTCGAGTTGCTGAGCAATGGATTCGCGTTCCTCTCGCGTCAGCATCGCAGGATCGGCAAGCTGCAGACCGGCCGATTTGTGATCGGCAAGGCAGCGGTAGAGATAGATCCGGTCGTACTCGCTGCGCAGAGCAAGCGCCGTCACTTGCCGCAATCCGTGTCGGAGACTGTCGCCGGAAGCCGGGAATGCATGGATCAGCCCGACGAGTTCCGTCCCCAGCAGCCACGCCGGGTCGCGCTGACGAAAGCCCTTCCCGTAGATCCCGGCGGCCTCGACACCAACGACGGTGATCAGTCCCTGCAGCGTTGCGATGGCCTGCCGGTCAATGACGTTCTCAATGACCTTCTGCGCGCCTCGTTTCCCGATTTCCGTGGCCAGCCACCACGTCCCGAGTGCCACAGGATTGGTCGTCGCAACCATCCTTCCGGCGTACATCCCGCGACTCAGATAAGTCAGCCACGGAGCCGCTTTCTGATACATGCCGTAGCCCACGACCGCCTTGCGAATGTAACCATAGAGCGTGCTGATGTTGTACTGCTGCACCTGAACGGGTAATTGTTCCAGCAGCACAAGAACGTGGAGACAGATGCGACTGGCAGCACGCGCGAGCTGTTCAAAACTAGTCTCCAGCAGAGGATTTGAACTGTCGGGTTTATAGATCTTTGCGACTTGCTGGACGAGCTGCAGTGCTTCGTCTCGCATCGCCAGAACGTCCGGTTTTCCGCCGACTGAGTAACCGTTCTGACGGATCTTCTCGTAGACTCGTTCACCCTCTTTCTCCAGCAGTTGCCGGACTCGTCGGTCCTGCTCACATAACTGCTGCAATTCGCCCGAAGTCCGTTCCGCATGTACGTTTTCAATCGGATACTCAAGGAACTCATGAAACCTGACGAAGCGAGAGACCAGTTCCCGCTCTCGTTCATCCAGCCTCTGCCCGCGGGATTCAAGGACAGCCAGCAGCACAGCCCTCGCCTGTTCGAAGTTTTCGGTCTGCAGACGGAGGCCGGATTTCTGTTCGGAGAGAGACGTTCTCAGTGCGGCGGTTTCGGCATCGTCGTGGGATGCTCGCGGCCAGAGCCAGAACAGGCTGCTCAGAAACATGGCAGTGGCTGTCAGCAGAAGCCAGCTCGGCCAGCCACTGAAGCCCAGTCCGAACACAACGGTGCCAAGTACGGCAGCAGTGCCGACGATAATCAGCGTCAAAGCAATCCAAACGCGGCGAGCAGACATCCGGCGAAGCCCCGAAACTGTGCATTCTTCCCGCCACCGGGTTTACTCCGATGGCTCAACGGACATCTGCACGACTCCGGTTGTATCAGCGCTCGGGTTTTTAACTAGCGCAGAAGCCGTTAAACCACCGGGACAAGGGGGCTGTCGGTTTAGTCGCAGTTCTTTGTGGGGGCAGGCTTTTAGCCTGCCGTGCGTTGAGGAATTACCTGTGTTTTGGATTAACGAGGCAGGCTAAAAGCCTGCCCCACGATTAAGACGACGGTCCCCAAGTCCGGAGGCGATCAAATGGCAATCTCTCCGCGAACAGCGACTCGTGCATTGTCAGGCCTTAGTCGCGGCATTGAAGCCTGAAGCGGAGGCGAAGGAACGTGCATGTCTGTCTTCGCTTGCGCTTCAGGCTTCGATTGCATCAACCCATCCACTGATGGTTGACAGGGCACTAAAGCGCAGCCTCGCCGGAGCACAGGGTCTCGACGATGTTCGTCAATCCGATGGTCGTCGCGGAGATCAGCAGTTCCCCGGCCTCGAATCCCGCGGATGCTCCGAGCATGCGGCCCTGGCCCTCGACCAGACGGAACACGCGCTCTTTGCCGGGCGGAAACTGACTCCGGTAGGCGCGGATGGACTCTGTCTTGATCGCCAGTGTTGCTGAGATGTCCGCGACAAACGCACCTCCGCCCGTCGGATGGCTGAGGTTCTGCAGGCCCAGCGGATACCACAGCTGCCGCCGGATCCGATGCACGGGCAGGTCCGGAAAAAAATCATCCCATTTCGAGAGCCGCGAGTAAAACACAGCCGCGTCGGTAATCTGCATTGCCTGCCAGTGATCCGGAGACGCCATCGGCGTCTTGTCAGCAATTCCGATCACCAATCTGGGTCGGTAACGGCGAAACACCTGAGCCAGTGTGACTCGGTTTTCAAACGTATCGAACAGCCGACGGTTCGGTAGTATCAGAGTTTCGCGGACGTGAACACCGAGAATACGTGCGGCTTCCTGAGCTTCCTGCAGACGTGCTTCGGGGCCAGCACTGAGCGGCGTCGGTTCACCGTCCGTGAGGTCAACAATCCCGACTCGAAAGCCCTGCTGCACCATTCTGGCCAGAGTTCCGCCGCAGCCGATTTCGACATCATCCGGATGCGCGCCGACGGCGATGACGTCGAGTGGCGCGGGAAGACTGAGTGTGCCCGATGACATGAATGGTGTCCTCAAGTCGCGCAAAAGCCGCTGGACCACCGGGGCAGGCCCGGTGGCGTATGGAGCGGACTCAGTTGCGCTCACCGCAACGAGTTGACAGGGTCCCACCTGGCGACACTGGGATCGTTCGGTACCACGAACAGTTCAACTCGACGGTTTCGCTGGCGGGCCGTGTCAGCGACGGAGGCATCCAGCGGATGAAATTCGCTGTATCCCATCGACGCGATGCGTTTCGGATCGATGCCGGCCTTCACGAGCTGCAGGATCACCGCATCGGAGCGGTCAGTCGACAGGTGCCAGTTTGTCGGGTGCTTGATGGCCGTTTCCGGGCGGACGATGTTCTGATCATCCGTGTGACCGACGACCAGTATCTTCAGCCCGCTGGCGGAGCCGGACTTCACGCTGGAAGCGAACTCGGCGATTATCGGCGAGGCTTCGGGACGAATAGCGTCGCTGCCCAGATCGAACAGGATGTCACTGCGGAACTTGTTCAGGCCGGTCACCGGATCGTATTCGAATCCGTCGGCCTGCAGTGCAGAGTTCACGCCACTGCTGTCGGACAGAGAATCGTTCAGCGACCTGGCATAGCGATCGGTCAACTCACCGCGTTCGGCCATCAGATTGCTGATGCGATCGTTGGCGGTCGTCAGTTGTGACTGAGCATCTCCGAGCTGAGCCAGGAGTCCTTGTTTTTCGTGGTCAAGCCCCAGCAGCATCTGATTCGCTTCGTCATAGCCGGCCATCAGTCGCTGGTTTTCAGCATACAGATCCCGCGCATGGGTCTGAGCGCTGGTGAGGTCGTTGTTTCTGCGCCCGTGGCAGCAGCCGCTGGTGGCGAGTACGAGTGCCGACAGTGCCGGAAGCACGAATCGAACAGGCATCCTGCTCATAAGAAGCTCATCCCTGACAAAGAAGATCGTGGACGCCGAACAGAGTAGCGATCCTCGAATTGACCAGTGAAGGGGCGTTTGAGCTTTTTTGGACCGATTCGTCCTGTGGTGGGGGTGCCCTGGTTTTTTTCAGGCAGTTGAAGTGCAGTTCCTGCCGGATGCCGTCCCCGCGATGGCATGTTCCGCACGGTGCGGATCAGCCGCCATCGGCAGAAACTGCCGCAAGCGGAACGACGGGACGTGGAGGGACACCCTCGGCGAGCGCTTCGGCCACAATCCGTCCCATTCTTGCCGCCGCCTCTTCGGGCATCTCCGGATAGAACGGGAGAAACATCATTTGTCGCACAACGGCGTCAGCCTGCGCCGCCGACGATTCGCTGCGGTCGACCGGTGCCCGAATCGCCTGCAACTGACTGCCGCAGGTCGCATCGAAACCGGCTGCCCGCAGAGCCCTGATCACCGGAGCAGCATTCGGAACGCAGATCGGCAGAACCCACCACGTGTGTCGCGCAGAGGCAGCGGAAGGAATGAACATCAGCCCGCCTGTTTCTTCTTCAGCCATTGCTGGCTGCCCCGGCAGTCTGTGGCTGACGGCGGCTTCCACAAGTCGACCAAGGTCCGCCCTTGAATCCTGCCGTTTGGTGTCGAACGTACGTATTCGTCGGGCCAGCAGTCGCAACAGACCAGAGCAGGGTTGCCGGCGAAGGCTCGTAAAAAATCCTTCGACTGGAAAATTCCGCACGGCCCCGTTCAGCATCGCGTCGTAGTCCCGCCGCAGCAGTCTGCAGACCGCGACGAGGCATCCGAAGGCCAGTCGTCCGGAAATCAGTTTCAGCATTGTGTAAGTACGAATTCGCCGCAGGAATTCCCCCTGCGACTGTTCGGGCCAGCTCGCATGAGTCGTTCGCATCCGCGCCAGCAGCTCATTATCGCGGACGACCAGCAGTCCTCCTGCCAGCGCTGTGGCTGTCTTGATCGGTCCGAAGCTGAACATCACGACATCGGAAGCAGTATGTCCATGATAACGATGCCCGTCGAATGCCTGAGCACAATCTTCGATCAGCAGCAGTCCGTGTTCCTTCGTAATCGCCGCGATGACCTTCAGATCCAGAATGGCACCGAACAGATGAGCCACGACAATGGCGCGGGTTTTCGGCGTGATTGCTCTGCGGATCGCGTCGGGTTCGGGTGCCATCGTCGACGGGTCAAGATCGACGGGGACCGGAACCAGACCGTGCTCTTCCACGACACGGGCCATGTCCCGGATCGTGACGGCGGACATCAGGACTTCGCTTCCGGCGGGCAGATTCAATTCGGTCCAGAGCAGATCAAAACCGCTGCGGACGGACAGACAGGCCAGCGTATCGTGCTCCGGCGACCAGGCAAGTTCCGCTTCCTTCTGAGCTGTCTCCCGCTGCCCTTTGCCGAACGAGTGCTTTGCCGCGAACAGCAGATCCCGCCAGCCGATATCAATTCTCTTGCGTGACCACATCTGGCTGTCCGTACTTCAGGTAGAACTGATTGATGAAGAGCTCATTCGGGTCGTACTTCCGCTTGAGCTGAAAGAAGGACTCTGCCTGCGGATAGGCCCGCTGAAACTGTTCTGCCGAGGCATGCAGCCGATACGGCAGATAATAGCGACCGTTCAGCGCGAGCGCCCGATCAATCAGTTCGCGGCTGAGCACCTGCATCCGGGCATCTCCGGCGGATGAACGTGGCTGCGAGAACAACATCACAACGGACAGCATCGACCGGTCGGCATATCGCAGAAACGTATCCGTGTCCTCCCGGATGCTGCGGATCGTGACATTCAGAAGATTGGCCTGATGAGCCGGGATGATCTCCTGAAGCTCCAGGATGAAGGACTCCAGCTGCTCGGGCGGAAGAAAATACTCGTGCAGAATGTCGGTCGAATCGGCGGACCGGTTCTGAAAGACTTCGACACCTTCATCCAGCACCTGATTGCGTGTGTAATGTGACGGCGTCAGGGTCGGCTGCAGTCGCGTCTCGGCATCCCAGCGTAGTCGTTTGCCGTAATCGCTTTCCGTGGAACCCCGAAAGATGCTGCGGCGCAGACTGACGAATCCCGGTGGTCCGACGGGTTGCAGTCGGCCGTCTTCCTGCGGGTCTTCCTCCAGAACGTAGATCATGACTTCGTTCAGAAAGTTGTCCGCCGAGACGTCCAGCCTGGCGTAGGCCATTGCCGCATGACCGGCCGCTTCGACTTTTTCGTGATACGTTGTCATGGCTTCGCTGGACGGCACGATGTGGCGAGTCACCCGATATCGAACGTTGTTCGTGATCCTGAGCCGGGTGTCGAGGATGATTCCGAACAGTCCGTAGCCTCCCAGGACCAGGGAAAACAACTCAGGGTTTTCGTCACGGCTGCACTGCACGATCGATCCGTCGGCCTGCATCAGCCGGAACGATTCCACGGTCGAGGCAATCGGAGGTCGGCCGTACTGCCAGCCGTGACAGTTGACGCTGATGGAGCCTCCGACCGTGAATGAATCGTTCGACTGCATGACCTGCACGGATCGTCCGAGCGGATCAAGATACGCCAGCACATCGTGCCAGATCGCTCCTGAGCCTGCCGTCAGGATGTTGGTCGACTGATCCAGCCGGAGCCCTTTGAACGGTCGCATATCGATCACGATTCCGCCGGGAGCGATACTGTGGCCGCCCATGCTGTGCCGCGCTCCGGCGATGGAAACTTTCAGACCCTCGTCCACGGCACGAGCCAGCAGTTCAGCCAGCTGCCGCTCCGCATCGGCCGGGTCTTCCGGTACAGGCCAGATTTCATGAATCGGAGTGGCATTCAAAGAACTCGCATCATCGATCATGCCGGCCGGAAGTGCCGGACGGTCGGGTACATCGGTCTGCGACACGCTCCACAGAAACCACGCGGGGCGCGCGATGAAAGCCACTGGCAGGATCCCGATGAAGAGCAGGCCGCGGCGGATGATCCGGCGATGGCGGCGCGGCTTCCGAGTTTCAGCAGCAGTCGGCTTTTCAGGTTCCATTGCCGAATCTCCTGTCCGGAGCGCACGTTCAGACCCGGGAACAGACTCCCGCGTTACCGGATTCAGATCGCCGTTACAGATTCGCCGATCCTACAGAATCGCCGCGCCTTTGACTTCGATGCCTTTGAGTTTCATCTTCAGTTCTTCGACGTTGGGCGAAATCTCAAACGCCGCTTCACGGCTGATGATTTCGCGTGTCACGAAATCGTACAGGCTGTCATTGAACAGCTGCATGCCTTCTGTCTTACCGATGCGGATTGCCGCAAACAGTTTTTCATCGTGTTCCTCCATGATCAGTTTGCGCACCGTCGGATTGAAGCTCATGATTTCAATGATGGGAACTCGCGGCGGGACATCCACGATCGTCTTCAGCAGTTTCTGCCCGACGATGCACTTCATGTTCATTGCCATGCTCGCCCGGATGGCCTTGTGCATGTCGAACGGAAACAGGTCCAGAATACGAGCGATGCAGCCCGGCGCACCGGGAGCGTGAATCGTCCCGAACACCAGGTGTCCGGTTTCAGCAGCGTGAATTGCCGTTTCAAAGGTCTCACGGTCACGCATCTCACCTACCAGCATGATATCGGGGTCTTCGCGCACGGCATGCTTCATCGCGACGTGGAAGTCAATCACGTCCTGCCCGATCTCCCGCTGATTGATCAGGCACTTGTCGGATGTGTAGACGAATTCGATCGGGTCTTCGATGGTCAGAATGTGCTTGTTCATATTGCGGTTAATCCAGTCCAGCATCGACGCGATCGTCGTGCTCTTACCGGAACCCGTCACACCGGCCAGCAGGACCATGCCCTGATCGTATTTGCAGTGCTCAACCATGCGTGCGGGCAGGAAGAGTTTTTCAAACGGAGGAATCGACCGTTCAACTTTTCGGGCCACCATTCCGACTTTGCCCAGCTGCGTCAGAAGATTGACCCGGAATCGCCAGGTTTCGTTGTCCAGAATGATGACTTTGGAAAAGTCAGCGCCGCCGTCGCGATGAAAAATATCCACGTTGCGCTGGTCCATCATTGGAAACAGCAATTCAATCATCTGGCTTTCAGAAATCGGAGCCATGTCCTGTTCATGGAGTCCTCCGCGAATTCGCAGCACCGGCGGACGTCCGACCTGGAGGTGGATGTCCGATGCCTTCTTTTTCACTGACAAGCGGAAGACCTTGTCAATCTCCAGTTCTTTTTCGGGGTTGAAAGTGGACTTCGTCCAGTCGGCGATCAAAACCATAAGAAAAGTTCCTGAAGATTCGGCGTCACGATACCACACGTCATTCGTCTTCGATCCGGGCCCGCGGCTGCTGCGGCTATTGCGGAACCCTGATGGACCGACGCATTTTTACCATCTGTGCCTGGCACAATGCAGTCATCCGCGGTCAGAATCTTCGGCCAGCGGACAGGATGAATGCGAATCCCGGAGTCACCGCCGTGCGAGCCGTCGTTTTCAAAGATCAGCTCAAGTTCACCGATCTGGCTGTGCTTCGGGGAGCCGCACCGGGGGAGGTCATCGTGGACGTCGTAAAGGCCGGCATCTGCGAGACGTATCCTCTGGAATCAGCAGAAACCGCCTTTGCTCACGCTGTCCGGAAGGATGCCATGAAAGTGCTGTTTGCGGTGCGGTAGCTCAACGATTCCAGTACGATGGGTTACGGCCCGACGGAATCCTCAGAAGCCCGGCTTTTTCAAAAAGCCGGGCTTCTCCGGACAAACATGTCCAACGCTGCGTCACGATCGCTGGATATCACTGCTCTCTGCCTGCAACCCACTGTTCACTACCCACTGTTCACATTTGTTTTGGAGCATTCGATGAGCGAACTCGCCGGACTTTGGCTGCCGATTCTGGTTTCAGCAGTCGCTGTGTTCTTCGCCAGCTTTCTCGCGTGGGTCGTGATCGGGCATCACACCCCGGATTGGAATGAACTGCCCGACGAAGGCGATACGATTGACAGGCTTCGCAAGTCCGGAATCAAGCCGGGCCTGTACATTTTCCCGATGTGCCGGACAAAGGAAGCTATGGCCGACGAGGTCAAGCAGCAGCGGATGACGTCCGGCCCCTGGGGCACGATCAACATCTGGTCAAGACAGGCGAACATGCCGAGGAACCTGTTGCAGTCCTTCATCTTCTATCTGGTGACCAGTTTCTTCATCGCCTATCTCGGAACGCTGGCACTGGAGGCGGGAGCGGGGTTCTCAAAAGTATTTCAGGTCACCGGAACTGCCGGGATTCTGGCATATGCCTTCGGCGTCGTGCCGAATGCAATCTGGTTCGGGACTCACTGTCGCCCGCTGCTGATGGACATCATCGACGGTGTCTGCTTCGGACTGCTTACCGGCGCGGTCTTCGGACTGCTCTGGCCGTAACGCGAACCGGGGCTGGAATGTCGAAACATACCAGCCCCGGATCATCGGATCGCTCAGAGCAGAGGAGTTACTCTGAAACGACTGCTCGGTAAACGGCGATCGAGTTCTCAGATCAATGCATCAATGCGATACATAAACCGCCGGGTCATCCACAATGAATGGTGTTGACCACGTTTTGCCATCGTTCTGATTGCACGAATTGAAAAAATGAGTTGCAAAGTACTCCGCCTGGTAGCCGTACGGAAAACTCGTGTAAAGATGATCCTTGCCTGTCAGATTCTGAACGCCCGGTTTGCCGTAGAAATGGCATCGCCCATCGCCGGTGACTGACATCCCGAGCGTCCACCAGCCAGGCGTCAGCTTCAGACTTTTCACTTCGTGACCAAGGTTGTCACCGCGAATCAGCAGCATCGCTTCGTCGGTTTTGAAACGACCGTCGTGGCTGCTGTGGAATTCGAAAAAGAATCCCGGCCAGTAGTCTTCCTGCTTCTTCACGGTCTTGGTGAACAGGAATTTCTTTTCCTTTTCTGAGGTCGTGGTTTTCAGGTCGATCCGGTAGCCGAAATGAGTTCCCGAACGGTTCTCCCACTGTTCGAACGGCGGCAGCCAGATGCGAGCTGTGCAGTTCGGATTTCTCCCGGTACTGATCGCACCCACCTTGGATGAACAGGCCATGATCAGGTCATCCTGCTCCATCTGGAATGTATTCACACCGGGAATGCCGGAATTCAGTGTCTGTAACTTCAGAGAACCTTTGCTGCCGGGGATGCCGCCTTCCGGTGTGGCCACGCGGACGATGTGATCCGGCATGCCTCGCTTCGGACTTTCGAACCAATGCTTGTTGCTCGAGAAACCGGTCGGTGAACGGACCTGTTCGTCCTGTTCTCGGCTGGCCTTGGAACCGTTCGGGATCCATTTCCAGGTTTCGTCTTCAAAATCGTCGCCGACCTGATTCAGCTTCATCCCGGTTCCAGGCACAAGCTGTGCGTGAGCATCGATGAAGAAAATCGGAATCGCGACTACAAAACAAGCGGCTTGAAAAAGCCTCAGGCTCAGCGACTTCATGTCGTTCCTGCCCCCAAAGTGTGAATCCGTTCAGCATGGGAGGAACGTCCGCGAGCCGCTCGCGCCGGTGAATCTGCATCCCTGCAGATTCACCGGCTGATCTGCGAGCCGGGTCGGCGAGACGTAGACTTGTCGAGCGTGTCGTCCCCTGGCCGGCTTGTCATCCCTGACAAATCTCGGCAAAGAACTCGATAGTCCTCGTTCCTTCAACTGGAGTTATCGGACGGGGTGTCACAGACGGCACAGACATTTCTGACAGACTCAGCCGGTCAACGGCGTCAGACGCGCCTTCGCCAGAATGAACGGGCAGGCTTCCGGGACCCGCAGACATCGCCCGGATTACCCATCTTGAAGCAAGGCGGCTCCCGGCGGCTGCGTCGTCGCTGCTACTGTTTCCCTTCCGTCCTCTTCGACCACCACGGCAGACCGACGCCACCGTCCATCGTCAGAGTCGTTCCGGTCATGTACGAGGCTTCTTCGCTCAGCGTGAAGCAGATGCCATGCGCCATTTCTTCGGACGTTCCCATGCGTCCCATGGGCAGACCGCGGGCTCCTTCGTCCAGCTGTTCTTCGGAGAAAAACTTCCGCTCGCCGGGTGTGTCGATCCAGCCTGGATGAAACACGTTGACTCGAATGCCCGACTTGATCAGTTCAATCGCAGCTGTTCGCGCCATGTGATCAATTGCGGCTTTGGCCATATTGTAGGCCATCGCGGTCGGAATCGGGATAATGGCATGCGGTGAGCTGACGACGGTGATCGCTCCGCCCCGGCCCTGCTTCAGCATCTGCTGAGCCGCCGATCGAACTCCGTGCAGAGCGCCCCACATACTGACGTCGATCGTGCGTCGAAAGCCGTCCATATCAGCGTCGACCATCAGCTGGCGGTCGCTGTAGACCGCGTTGGACACGAACAGATCGAGACTTCCGAATGCTCCGACCGTCTGTGCCACCATGTCCTGCACGGCCTTCAGATCCGACACGTCACAGGCGACGACGAGGGCCTTTCTTCCGATCTTGCGGATCTCCTCGGCAACTTCCTCTGCTTGCGCTTTGCTGGAACTGCAGTTGATCGTCACGTTCGCGCCGCCGCGCGCGAGTGCAATCGCCACCGCCCGGCCGATGCCCTTCGACGATCCGGTGATGAGGGCGTTCTTGCCTTTGAAGCTGTAGTCCATGATTTGTCCTGGGAATTACTCTCGTGCAGTTTCAAGGTTTGAATGTTCGAAGATCGGGAATGTTCGTGGAGTGCCACACCGTCGTCAATTGTCGACTACTGTTGTCCCGCCGCTCCGCCGGCGGGGATTCCGATCTTCCGACGTTGCAAATATGGAAGTGCCTCCGTGCTGAAGGCAACAGATTCGGTATCGCCACTCGAGTGGCGCGGGCAGTTCTTCCGCGGCAAATTCCAGATGAATCACTCTTCTGTGACCTGATCGATTCATCGGCGACGAAGAATGCAGCAGCAATGGACTCATAAGCAATGCTCCGCCAGCAGGGACTTCGCAGACCACTTCGGCTGAACCTCCCTTGAGTTGCTCAATCCGATCGGTTGTCAATCGCGCGCTGCGGTGCGATCCCGGCAGCACCTTCAATGCACCGTTCTCTGTCGTACAATCATCCAGATGCAGCCGCACTGTCAGAATCCGCGACATGATTTCTGCAGGAGGCTGAACGCAGTGAATGCCCGCCTTGCAAGTCCAGGAATGAAATCCTTCATTCGCGTGGCGGGCTTTCACGGCAATCGATAGATCCTGGTGCCAGAACACGCCCCAGTTCGCTCCATCGGTCTTGTCAAACATTGTGGATCGAACGGCAAATGCTGCCGGACCGAGAATCGATACAACGAGCCGAGTAACTTCCAGAGTCCGAACGAGCTCAACGATTTCCGGTACCACGTCGATCAGATTACGCAGGGCGTAAACACCGCTGCTATTTGACACTGCTTCCCCGGTTGCAGCCCGCTGTCTTGCCTCTTCCAGCAGATTCGAAAACCGAGCGACAACTGTGGCTGGAAGGCACTCGTCAATGATCGCAAAGCCGCGTTCGTAATAGGCGTCAATAACCGTTGCCAGCGAACCGATGCACGTCATGCTTCATTGCTTTCTGTTCACGGGCGGGCCGAAACACACTCACAACCCCGGCTTCGGCGGCTTTACCGATTTCTTCCACGGGTCGACACCCGTCGCCTTCAGCTTCCGCTTGAACACGCTGTCGCCGCAGGTGACGTACAGGATATCGCGGTCCGGGCCTCCGAACTTCGCGTTCGACAGCCAGGCGGCTTTGGGTTTACTGATGATGAAGTTGACTCGGCCAAGCTGGTCGAGGATCTGCACGCCCATCGCGGTTGTCACGTAAATTCGGCCATCGGTATCGATGGCCAGCCCGTCGGCACCACTCTGCAGATGATCGGTCACATGCAGCCAGCCGTATTCCTGCTTTGCTGTGAGATTCCAGTCCGGCTGAATCTGATATGAAAAGAAAAACCGACCGCGGCTGTCGGCAACTGTCAGCAGTGTCTGATCGGGAGATGTAGTCAGACCGTTCGGGAATTCGATTCCGCTGTCGACTTCTTTCTTTTCTCCCTCCGCATTGAAGTGCCAGACCTTCTTGTGATCGGGTTCCGTGCAGTAGCCGTTGCCGTCCGGAAGCATCAGCAGATCATTGCCTTTGATGCCTTCCACGACGACTTCCATTTTGCCGTCCGCCGAGTACCTGACAATTTGAGCATCGGCATGACGGCAGGCGTACAGCAGTCCGTCCGGCCCGAATGCAAGACCGTTCGCGGCTCCTGAGTTTTCAGCAAAGACACTCACGGTGCCATCCGCCTTGACCTTGTGAATTCTGTTGTTCGGGATGTCCGTGAAATACAACTCGCCGTTGTCATTCGCCGCCGGGCCTTCGGTGAACTTGTGTCCGCTGCTGACCAGCTGCCAGTCCTCACCATCCAGCAGCACGTCGATGCGCCGTTCTTTCGCCTTGCCGACCGTGAGCGGCTGAGGATAGTCGCGCCAGATCCAGCGGAGCGCATCCGGGAAAATGGCAGCTCCGTGCTTGCCGTTGTGACCGCCCTCGCCCCAGACATGATGGACGTCGTAGCCTGCGTACTGCAGAGCCGACAGCATCGCTTGATTCGCATGCCACCAACTGCCCGCGTAGATATCCAGGTCCGTGCTGCCGTCCTGCAGGAAGACTCGCAGAGGCTTGTTTTCCGTTTTTCGGACCAGCGCCGGAAACGCATCGGCGCCGCGAAGGGAGACGAACGTGCCGATCGTGCTGATCACTCGGCGAAAAGCATCCGGGCGTTCCCAGGCGGCGTTGAAGGCGCAGATGCCTCCGGAACTCGCTCCGGCAAGACATCTGTCATCCGGGTTGTCACTGAATTTCCATGTCTGCGCGACCTCGGGCAGAAGTTCTTCGATCAGGAACCGGGCGTAGCGATCACCGAGTCCGTCGTATTCGAAGCTGCGATTGAAACGCGGCTGAGAATCGTCGTTCGGAGCCGGCACCATGCCATGATTCACAAAAATCCCCAGCTGCACAGGGATCTCACCCGAGTGAATCATATTGTCGAGTACAGCCGGTGCTCCGTAGTCCCTGGCTCGTCCCAACCCGTCCTG
>JANNGQ010001238.1:0-5233 GCA_031403975.1 Planctomycetota bacterium | reverse complement strand
ATTCGCGTTACATCGGGACATGAGTGTCCATGGTAATTCTTCGTAGTACGGCCTTCTCAGGCCGTCGAGTCTGACTGCTGGAAAAGAAGAAAAGAGGACAGCCTGAGAAGGCCGTCCTGCAGAAATGCATCAGCGCTTACGGCACTTCCTCGAACTCATCCGTTTCAGCCACACGGTGTTTGCACTGCCGTTTGCGCTGCTTTCGGCGGTGATTGCCTGGGCTCAGCCTGACAGTGAATTCCGCTGGCGGGATCTGGTCGGGATTCTGATCTGCATGGTGACAGCCAGGTCGGCGGCGATGGCTTTCAACCGGCTGGTGGATCGGGACATTGATGCCGACAACCCGCGGACAGCGAAGCGACACATTCCAGCCGGGCTGTTATCGGTCAGAGCGGTGACTCTGTTCACGATCATGATGAGTGTTGCCTTCGTGGCTGCGACGACCATATTCCTTCCGAAGCGAATGCCGCTGATACTGTCGGTGCCGGTGCTGCTGTTTCTGCTCGGATATTCCTGGGCCAAGCGCTGGACGAGTCTCTGCCATTACTGGCTGTCGGCGGCGCTGATGATGTCGCCGATCGCGGCCTGGATCGCCGTGCGGGATGAGTTCTCTGTGCCCTCTGCGTTGCTTGCCGCCGTGATCTTCTTCTGGGTCGGCGGCTTTGACATCGTCTATGCTTGCCAGGATGCGGACTTCGACCGGCAACGGCGACTGCACAGCATTCCGGCAAGGCTCGGAGTCCGATCCGCATTGAGGGTGGCCTTCGTCAGTCATGTCGTCACAATTGTCATGCTGATCGTGTTGTGGAAAGTGACCGGTATGGGACCGTTATTCCTGGCCGGAGTCATTGCGATCAGCATTCTGCTGATTTATGAACACTGGCTGGTCCGGCCTGATGACCTCAACCGAGTCAACGTGGCTTTTTTCCATGTGAACGCCATTATCAGCTTCGGGATACTGTTGCTGGGATGTCTGGACGTGTGGGTATTCTGATGTTGAATAACGTGTCTGGAACGGTGAAGGCATCAGGTCAACAGGTTGATGACAGGATGCCCGAGAGTTCCAGACGCCTTTTTCAGCACCCGCAGAGTTTTCCCAGCCGGACACGTCGGCAGGATCAGGGCGCCGTTTTGTGTTGACGACTTGAATCCGGGGATCACTGCCGCTCAGATTTCCTGAGATGGAATAGAGTCTCCTGTCGAGTCGCACTTCGGTGACTCCCCTCGCTGAAGGACTGTCGCCGTCATGGCAAAAGGACCAGGAACGCCGCGGAAGAAGGCTGTGAAAACGCCGGCAGCGTCGCCTGTCCCGGTCTCCACACCTTCGCTACGCGCGAAGTCCTGGTTTTTCCGGCCTCGTCAGCTGGTCATTGCTGCGATGTCCGCGATGGTTGTGCTGTTGGTCCCGATTGCCATCCGAAAGCTGCCCCGGCTGGACAGTCGACCGGAGTATCAGGTCACCGCAGATCTCGTCACAATCTCGCCGCCGCCGCGCTGGATTCCGCCCGATCTGACTCAGCAGGTGTTTGCAGCCGCGGGGCTGGCAGAACGCGAATCGCTGCAGGACCCTTCATTGAGCGAGCGCATCGCGGCGGCGTTTCATACGCATCCGTGGATCGACCGCGTGATCAGTGTCCGCAAATCATTCCCGACACGGGTCCATGTGGAGCTGATCTACCGCGAACCGGTGGCAATGGTCCGGGGCATTGACGGGCACTATCCCGTTGACCGCCGCGGTGTACTGCTGCCGGCACGGGACTTTTCGGATTCGGATGTCGAACGTTTTCCGTTGATCGAACGAGTGGCGAGTGTGCCGATCGGCAATTTGGGTGAGCCCTGGGGAGATCCGGCTGTCGCCGGTGCGGCGGAACTTGCGGCCGTTCTTTCACAGCCACAGACGGGCGGCGAAAGCTGGTGGACTCAGCTGGCCCTGAGGGCCATCCTGGTGCCTCGCCGCGTTGCCCTGGCCGACGCCGCCGATGAGCTTGAGTTTGAGATCCGCACGAGCGGAGGGTCGGAGATCCTCTGGGGGCGCGGTCCGTCGTCGAAGCATCCGGGAGAACTGACCGTAGATCAGAAACTGCAGAGGCTCGCCGATTTCCGTCGGGATTATAACGGGTTCGATGATCAGCACGGACCGTACCAGATTGACATTCGTCCCTGGCAAGGCATCAATCGCGGCCTGCTGGCGCGACAGCCGCGCGAGCCGCGCCTGCGCTGATTCTGCTGCTCAACCTTCCCCGGCATCCGGTTCAATGAACATCACGCTTCCGGGCGCTCGGCTCGAAGTGTTCCCGAGCGGAAGGCGGCCGCCATGGAACGAGGAATCTCTGCCTCGGACAGGACGACCATCGCCTGATTCTCCTGAGTGAGTGCCCGCATTTCCTGTTCCTCGGCCACCGCTGCGGCTCGTCGTTCTTCCGCGTGAGCCCTTGCGATGCGGACGTCGGCTTCGGCCTGGTCCGCCTGCAGCCGAGCTCCCACGTTATCGCCGACATCAATGTCTGCGATGTCGATCGACACAATTTCATAGGCCGTTTGTGAATCCAGTCCCTTGGCCAGCACGGCTTTGGCAATCAGCATCGGATTCGCCAGAACCTGTTTGTGGCTTTCACACGATCCGATTGCGGAAACGATGCCCTCACCAACGCGTGCGATGACTGTTTCTTCCGTCGCACCGCCGATCAGCTGCCCGATGTTCGTCCGCACAGTAACGCGGGCCTTTGCCTTCAGCTGAATCCCGTCTTTCGCGACGCCGTCGAGGGTCGGGCGTCCGGTGCGGGCGACATCCGGGCAGTCGATGACCTTTGTCTTCACGCTGGTCTGCACGGCTTCCAGGACGTTACGGCCGGCGAGGTCAATGGCTGCTGCTGTGTTCCAGTCCAGTGCAATCTGGGCACTGTTGGCGGCAATCAGGGAGCGTATGACGAGCGGCACATTTCCGCCGGCAAGTGAATGCGACTCCATGGCGTTTGTCGTGATATTCGAAAGTCCCGCCTGTACAGCCATGATGCGGGAATCCACGATGATATTCGGATTGACCTTTTTCAGCTTCATCACCACCATCGTCACCGGCCCGATTCCGGCACCCGACATGAAGGCCCGAAACCACAGGGAAGCCACAGAGGCAAACATCCCCATGAAGATCAGGGCCAGGATACCGAAAATCACGGCACCGCCGATCCCCAGCATCTGAAGGAACGATGGTGCGCTGCCTCCCTGAGCGATCAAGAGCGCTGAATGCACATGCAACATGCGACAACTCCCTGAGTACGACTCTGAATTCAATGACGACGGATTCTAGGAACGGATGCCGCAGTATCGCAAATGAGCCAATGCGATTAGGAGCGGCGCAGAAGTAACTTTCGTCTACTGGACGTGAAGCACGTTTTTAACGTGCTTGGCACGATGGAATCGTGCCCCCACTTATTTCTGCCCCTGTTCTTACGCAGTTGCAGACGGAATCGGACGACCGTATCCCGGACGACCACTTGACGCGGATTCGGATTCGCACCATCCTCCTGACAGGCCGTTTGGCGGATGCCGTTGTTTTACCAGGAAACGCACGATCATGACGGGTTACACAGTCCATACAGGGACATCGAAGAAATTTGTCAGCGGCTGGGATCGCGTCTTCGCCGGACCGGCCAAAAAATCGGCAACGGACACTTCGTCCGCATCGACCGGAAAGAAGCCGTCCCGAAAACGCCGGAAGTCGAAATGAATCTCCCTGCCGCGGCATCTCCGCTGTGATGATCCGGGGCACTGGATTTCGAGAGACATCCCTGCATGGCTATCCACCATCAAGCGCTGTCGCGGCGCGACATGCTGCGAAATAATTCGATCGGCTTCGGGTCGATCGCGCTGGCGGGATTGCTGAACAGGCATGGCGTTGCCGCAAATCCGCGGCAGGATGCTCCTGACGGCAGTCTTCCGCCGAATGCTGCGCTGCGGGAGACTCATCATCCTGCGAAAGCGAAGCATGTCATTTTCTGCTTTATGTCCGGCGGCGTTTCGCAGGTCGATTCTTTCGACCCGAAACCGCGACTGAAACAGGATCATGGAAAGCCAATGCCGGTGACCGTTGAACGGACTCAGTTCAACGACAATGGCAACGTCATGGCCAGTCCGTTCGAATTCGCACCGGCGGGAGAATCCGGAACGCCGATCAGCAGCCTGTTTCCGCATGTCGCGAAGGTAGCTGACGAACTGGCTGTGATCCGATCCATGACGACGCCGGTGAATGAGCACGCTCAGGGAAATTTTCTGATTCACAGCGGCTTCCCCATCATGGGTTACCCCGCCGCGGGAGCCTGGATGGCCTGGGGGCTGGGTTCGATGAACGAGGATCTGCCGGGCTACGTCGTACTGCAGAGCGGAACCGCCGTGCCGCCTCACGGAGGCGTTGCGCTGTTCAGCAATGGCTTCCTGCCGGCGCAGCATCAGGGATCGATTCTGAAAGCCGATCGTGAGGAGGCGATTGCGTTTGTCCGACCGGCTGACCTGGAGAGCATTCAGCGACGGAGGTTGAAATTTGTCGGTCAGGCCGATCAGAACTTCCTGGCGCAGTCCTCAGGCGACGCGCAGATCGCAGCGGCGATCCGGAATGCCGAAACTGCTTTTCGGATGCAGTCGGCAGTTCCTGAACTCTGTGATCTGTCCGGCGAATCTCTGCAGACACACGAGTTGTACGGAACAAACTCAGACGATCAGGAATTGGCGGCCTACGCAAAGCAGTGTCTGCTCGCCCGCAGAATGGTGGAACGAGGTGTACGATTCATCGAACTCAGCTGCCTGACCCGCGGCATCGGCGCGGGCGGGGCACCGAATCCGTGGGATCAGCACGGAGATCTTGAACGAGGTCACAGCCAGATGGCGAAGCAGGTTGATCAGCCGATCGCCGCTCTGATCGCCGACCTCCGTCAGCGCGGTCTGCTGAAAGACACGCTCATCGTCTGGGCCGGAGAATTCGGACGGACTCCGTTTTCTCAGGGCAGCAACGGACGCGATCACAACCCGTTCGGCTTCAGCGTCTGGATCGCCGGCGGCGGCGTGAATGGTGGTTCCGTTTATGGCGCGACCGACGACTTCGGCTACCACGCCGTTCAGAACAAATGCACGATCTACGATCTGTGGGCAACAGTCCTGCACCAGCTGGGCATCAACCATGAACGACTGACGTTCCGTTACGGCGGCCGGGATTTCCGGCTGACGGATGTGCATGGCCATGTGC